>NZ_VMLA01000079.1:0-13358 GCF_013276425.1 Streptococcus sp. 3874
GTTACTGACTTCGTCAGTTTCATCTACAACCTCAAAGCAGTGCTTTGAGCAACCTGCGGCTAGCTTCCTAGTTTGCTCTTTGATTTTCATTGAGTATGAAATAAGATATGCACAAATTGATTAGAAAAGTCAAATGAATTTCTACAAATGTTTTAGCAATCGCAATCTACTTGTCTAGATTCGATCTGATATATTTTCGATTTAATGATATGGTATTTAAAACCTCCAAAGCAGCTTGCTCCATTATTTTACTTACGTGAGTGTAGATGTTATTTATTGTTTTAGCGTCTTTGTGTCCCACTCTAACCATTATAGCTTTTAATGGGATATTCTTCTCAGCTAGTGTACTAAGGAGTGTGTGCCTGAAAATATGGGAACTAAGGGGCTGATTTATCGGTTTCGCTAGTTTAGTATTTGCCTTTTGAAAAGTGATCTTAAATGCCTTTCTCTAAATTGACATATCACTATTGTTTCACAAAATCTAATCTGCTTTAGCTCACTTATTCTTTTTTTGAAATGTAGAATGAACTTTTTCGAATCTTTTAAAATCTGTTTGTTTTATATCGCCATTCTCCCCCTTTTTTAATTCTCCCTATACAGCCTGACAACTTTCCCGATGGTACGAATATGGGTGCTTTCGTCTAGGTGGATGTCGGGGTATTCGGGATTGAGTTTTTTGAGGTAGCCTTGGCGGAGTTTCTTGACATAGTTAGCACCGTCTACTTGGAAGATGCCGATGGTATTATAGTCAATCTGTGGGGGATTCTTGATAAATAGGTAGTTGCCGTTTCTTATCTTTGGCTCCATGGACTTGCTGACGATATAAGCGATTGCGTCGTAGTCGTCTGGGATTTCATCCTCATAGAATGGAAACTCCATATCTAAATTGTCGTCCTGCATCGAGCGGCTACCTGCAGAGATAAACTACCTAACACGAGAGCAAGTAGTCTGTCTGTAGTCGTCCAGTCTGATGATTTTTGCGATACTTCGTTTATCATCGTTTTTCTTCTCATACAGTTGCCTCTCGGCATAGGTCAGGAATTTACCTTGTCTGGGTGATGCCCGTTGGTCGTAGATAGATTGGATATCGCTAGGAGAATCCTTTTGAACTGGAGGAAAGAGGCATCAATCAAGCTACTGAATACTTTAGCTAAGTCAAATATAGTATTTTTCTTAGTAGACCTAACCCTTTTTTCATAATTTCCAATGGTGTTTTTACTTATACCTATCTTAGTACCCAATTCTTATTGAGTCCAACCATTACTAGTCTGTATTGTTTTATTTTTAGCCTCTAACAATCGCAATCTCTTCTTTATCTACGAATGGAATCGCTTTCTGTTTTTATAAGTAAAGCATAACGCGAAATCCACGAAAATGAAAACTTTGTTGTGTTTTCGTAAAAAAATTGTTGACAGAGCACGAAACGCCTATTATAATTAAATCAAGCTTAAGGAAATAACAAAAAAACAAATCGGAGGGAAAGACGATGAGCATATTAAATGAGAAAGTAATCAATATCTGTAAATCAGTAGTTAAAGAAATTTTAATCCAAGACATTTAGGAGAAAAAGATGAAGAAATCAAGAAAATTAGCCATATTAGGAATCTGTTCAGCTTTGTTTTTAGGCTTGGCAGCTTGTCAGCAAGATGCTATAACTTCGAATGGGACGAGTCAAAGGCAAAGTAGTTCAACGAAAGTTCCATGGAAAGCTTCATACACCAACCTAAACAATCAGGTAAGTACAGAAGAGGTCAAATCTCTCTTATCAGCTCACTTGGATCCAAATAGTGTTGATGCCTTTTTTAATCTCGTTAATGATTACAATACCATTGTCGGCTCAACTGGCTTATCAGGAGATTTCACTTCCTTTACTCACACAGAATACGATGTTGAAAAAATCAGTCATCTCTGGAATCAAAAGAAGGGTGATTTTGTTGGAACCAACTGCCGTATCAATAGTTATTGTCTTTTGAAAAATTCAGTCACCATTCCAAAACTTGATAAGAATAATCAATTGCTTTTCCTAGATAACGATGCGATTGATAAGGGGAAGGTCTTTGATTCACAAGATAAGGAAGAGTTTGATATTCTATTTTCGAGAGTTCCAACTGAGGCAACGACGGATGTCAAGGTTCACGCTGAAAAGATGGAAACATTCTTCTCCCAATTTCAATTCAACGACAAAGCTCGAATGCTATCTGTAGTCTTGCACGACAATCTGGATGGTGAGTATCTGTTTGTAGGCCACGTTGGAGTCTTAGTACCGGCTGATGACGGTTTCTTATTTGTAGAGAAATTGACTTTCGAAGAGCCCTACCAAGCGATTAAATTTGCCAGCAAGGAAGATTGTTACAAGTATTTAGGCACCAAGTATGCGGATTATACAGGCGAGGGACTGGCTCAGCCTTTTATCATGGATAATGATAAGTGGGTTAAACTTTAATGGTGGTATGATATGACAGTAATCCTAGGACTTTTATTTCTATTTTTGATGAGTTGGTGGGTTATTTCAATCGTTAATAGCCAGAAACCACGAAAAAATGAAACATTTATTGGCTATATCCAAAGATACGATATTGATGGGAATGGCTATCAATCAGAAGTATGGGAAGTGACTGAGGAGGAAGATTTATAATTAAAGAACAGACTCGTCTTTACAGTATTGCACCTATTTCCAGATAGTCCATTTGTAGTTTTATCCAGATTGCTATATAATTTAACTTAGAGAAAATAGGAGGACTAATCAGATGGAATTAAAAGATTTTACAGAAAAAGAACAGGAAATGATAAAGAATGGGCTGACGACGTCTAAGATTAGTGACAAGGAAACTGCTGAGAAGATTCTTGCGCTTGTCCCACAAGACTTGATTAAGCGAATCCCATTTTTCGTCAGAAAACATGCTACGACACGTACGATTAAACGCATTTCAATCGAACACCCTGAACTCTACGCTGCAGCTCAAACAAGTGGTGAGATTCCAGAAAAAGAACGAGAAGAATTACGTCAGATTATCACAACTATCTTTGAACAAAAGATGAATAAGCATAGTATTAAGTAGAGAATGAAAAAATATTTTATTGGTGGTTTGGGAAGTAATGTCTATCATAGCAAGGATCTTCTTCAAGAACTAGATTCTCAGGTTTATTTTCTAAATCCATATGAAAAACATCTTCGAGATGAAACGGAATTGAAATCATGGTTTAAAAAATCGATAGAAGAGGAAGAATCTATCTGTCTGATAGGCCATTCTCTTGGAGGAGATTTGGCTCGTTATCTCGCATCGGAATTTCAAGAAGTGAAGAAACTGATTCTTTTGGATGGTGGCTATCTAGATTTAGATAAGATTTTACCTTTAGATACAGAGTTAGAGGAAACTAAAAATTATATCAAATCTCAAATTGTTTCGGACTTAGCTCTTCTTATTTCTAAAGAAAAATCTGAAGCAAAGCATTGGTCAGAAAATATGGAGAAAGCCGTAAGGCAGTCCTATCACTGGAATTCTGAGTATAATAGATATGAGTTGGCTATAAATTATGAAAATATAGAAGCGATACTCCGCTTACGGAGAAAAATACAAGCTTTTAAGAGAGAAGTGGGAGATACCTTGTTTATTAGTCCTCGCTATCCTAATGAAGCTACATGGAGAGAGGAAACACTAAAAGAATTACCAGATTATTTTGATACTATTTTTCTAGAAAACGTTGGCCATGAGCTTTATACTCAAGCACCCAAAAAAATCGCTAGTATGATTAATGAGTGGCTCTCTTATTCTCACTGAGTTGCTTGTATGGCTTGAAATGGTATAAGATGAAAATCTACAAGTCACTAATTCTCATATAACAAAAAAAACGAACAGGCTCTTTTCTGTCATTCAGAAGAGAACTTGTTCGTTTTTATCTTGATTTTCTTAAAAAGCTCGATAAACATAGGGATTTTCTGGTTTATCGACTTTTGTAAAGCTGTCGATTTCCAAGGTTGGGAGATTTTGTTTGAGTTCTTTATGGTAGTGATTGAGCAGTTTTCCTTTGGCCGTAATCCAAGTGTTGTTTTCATACTGCCGGGTATTTCCCTTGGTCAGCAATCCATAGACACCAGAATCTGCGATACAGTGGATAATGCCGAATCGGAACAGAAATTGACTATTGGCATGACTGGGGTCGTTATAGACAAAGCCTGTAAACTGGATTGTCTTGCCCTCAAACTCATCTGGATAGTCGTAGATAGCCTCCATGACCTCCATATAGTTTTCATTAGTGATCTGAATGCTATCCTGGGACAAGTATTTATCCGCCGCCGTTCGCATTTCCTTTTCATAGGCTGATTTTGAAAAATAAGAACTGGTGTCTGGTTTCAAATATTGGCTTGTCGTCCCTTCACTTGTCTGAATGGCTAGATCCGTTCCTTCCGATAGGGGGAAATGATAACCTTTAGCAGAAACGGTCTGAGAATCCAAGCTAACAGTTGGGAAAGTTAAGCCGATGACAAGTGGAATAGCCAGAAGAGAAATACTCGTCATCTTGGCCAATCGGCTGTTCAGATGACTGTGGGTTTTGACTTGCTTCATCCAGATATACAATTGAACAATTGCCAAGATAAAGGAAAGCACCATGGAGATATAGGCCAGATAGGAATAGTGCATGTTGATGTACTGGTTTAGTTTGCCCGACAGATGGAGGTAAATAGTCAGTTCAAAATAGCCAGCTAAAACTAAAAATCGAATCATAGGATGACTCCAATCAAGAGAGAATAGGCTAAAACGACCAGAGTCACAATTGTAATGAAGTGACTAATAAATCGTGCTTTCAAGTAATTTTTCATCATGAGAATATTTTTGATATCCAGCATTGGGCCAATGACGAGAAAGGCCAGAACTGGAGCCAAACCGAAACTCGAGAGAAGAGAAGCACCTATAAAGGCATCCGCCTCACTACAGAGCGAAAGAAGAAAGGATAAAATCATCAAGAGCAGGATGGCAAAAAGAGGGGTCGCACTGATAGAGGTCAGAATCCGAGTCGGAACGTAGACCTGTATTATAGAAGCAAAGAGGCAGCCAAATACCAAATAACGCCCCGTATCAAAAAATTCATCAATGGCCTGCACAAAGACCTGAAAAACTTTTTTTGCAGAACTCAAGTAAGAAAAATCATGCTCATGACAAGTCAGACGATTTTCTTTCTGAATCGGTTCTTGCCAGAAAAATCCTAGAAAAATTCCTAGTATTACAGCCACAAGAATGGAACCCAGAGCTCGTAATAGGGCGACATGGAAGGAGTTGCCAAAGGCAGAATAGGTCGCAAAAAGAACAATGGGATTGATAACAGGTGCTGTCACAAGAAAGGGAACGGCCGTGTAACTGGGAACCTTTTTTTCCAGAAAACGATTGATAATGGGGACGATTCCACATTCACAAGAAGGGAAAAGTATACCAACGAAGGTGCCAAAAAAGATTCTCCCCCAACGATTTCGAGGGAGAAAATGATAAACCCTGTCAGGTGTGATATAGACCTCAATCAGCCCTGAGACAATGCTTCCTATCAGAACGAAGGGAAGGGCTTCAATGATAATAGAGAGAAAAATGGCTCCAGTTTGAAGTACACTAGATGGGAGTTGTTGGAAAGCAGTCATCTAGTTTTTCTTTTCTGTTTTGGCTTTTTTCTCTTTGTCATCAGGGAAAGTGACTTGTTTCAAATCTGGGAGTTTAGCAAACTCTTCAAACATCTTGTCCAAGTCGTCTCGTTTTGTAAATTTTACAGCCATAGGTGTACCTCGATTCTAAATTCTACCTCTATTATACTATTATTTTGAGGAAAAGGGAAAAGTTAAAATTGAGTATCTAACGAATAATAGAGTTTGATATATCCTGATATACACTATGATTGTGATATAATAGTTGTGGAATAACGGAGGAAATTATGGATCATAAAAAAAATCGGTCAGATTACCGATGAAGTAAAAGAAATTTTTGATATTGTTCTTGAAGCGAGCGACATAAAGGTCAACAAAGACGGTTTGAGAAGCCATATGATAAAAGGCCATCACAATGATGTGATTCATCATATTGAAGACCTGGAACTCATACTAAGGAACCCAGATTTCGTCGGCATCAATCCACGAGAGAAAGACGCCAGTTTTGAATATGTAAAAAGATTTGATAATAATGTTCTTGTTGCGATTAAGTTGCGATTAAGTTACATAAAAGTGGTGATTTCTTTTATGTTCCGACCATGTATCGTTTACAAGATTACAAGTTACAAAGTCGTATTAAGTCTGGTAGATTGAGAAAACATAACATTAAATTGTCTGAAAATTTATTGACAGATTAGAAAAAACATAGTATAATGAAACGTAAAATGAATTCAGGTTTCCTGAACCGATAGGAGTATACAATGAAAAAACTAGGTTTTGTCCTTTTATCTTCAGCCTTGCTATTGACAGCATGTGCAGTCCGTTTTGAAAAATCAACCGAGACAAATGATTCATCTAAGGTGACAGCCTTGTCTGAAAACAAGCAAAAAATGCTTGATGAGGCCACTGCTGACTATAAGACTTTTGTGCAAGAGCAAATTGATAAACTTTTGACAGATACGGAAGGTTTTGTCAAACTGTTGAAAGAAGGTAAGTTAGAAGAAGCCAAAAAGGTTTATCCACTGATTCGTATGTCTTATGAGCGTTCAGAACCAATCGCCGAGAGTTTTGGTGAATCAGATGTAAAAATTGACTTCCGTTTGGCAGACTACATGGACGAAAACAAGACAGAAGAAGGTTGGTCTGGTTTTCACCGTATCGAGCGTATCCTTTGGGAAGACAATACAACTAAAGGAACTGAAAGCTATGGCGATCAATTGGTCAATGATATCAAGGAATTGAAAGCCAAGATTGCAACTGTTGATGTGGACTACAAGGTTATGCTGACTGGGGCAGTTGACTTGCTTAACGAAGTGGCAACAAGCAAGATTACAGGGGAAGAGGAAATTTATTCTCATACAGACTTGTATGACTTCCGTGCCAATATTGAGGGTGCTGAGAAGATTTTCCAACTCTTTAAACCTTTACTTGAAAAATCAGACGCTAACCTAGTTAAAGAATTGGAAGCAGACTTCAAGTCTGTCAATAGTTTGTTGGATAAACACATGACAGATAAGGAACACTACAAACTCTATACAGATTTAACAAAAGAAGATACCAAAGAATTGTCAGAAGCTGTGACAAAACTTGGTGAGCCTCTATCACAAATGGGTAAATTTCTTAGTGGAGAATAAGAGTCATGACTGAAAAAGACGAAAAATTTTTTGAAAAGAAAATGGACCGTCGAGAATTTCTAAAAAAAGCAGGGATTGGAGGGGCTGGTTTAGCGCTAGGACTCTCTGGTGCTTCTGCTTTTTTCGCACCTAAGCTAGGAAGTCAGGAAAAAATCTCGTACGGAAATGAAAAAATTGCTTTTTATGGCAAGCATCAAGCTGGGATTAGTACGCCCATGCAAAAGAATATCTATTTTGTTGTCTTGGATTTGCATACGACGGATAGAGATAAGATTATCCAGCTATTCAAGGATTGGACGGATTATAGTGCCAAGTTGGTTGAGGGGGAATTGGTCAAAAAAGATGGCCAGAATGCTCTCTTGCCTCCGAGTGATACTGGTGAGACAGTCGGGCTCACTCCTCATCGTTTGACGCTGACTTTTGGTGTGTCTGCGAGTTTCTTGAAAAAGATGAACTTGGAAAACAAGCGTCCTCAAGTTTTCAGGGATTTACCGCCTTTTCCTAAAGAGCAATTGCGTGAAAAATATACTGGTGGAGATATTGTCATTCAGGCCTGTGCAGATGATGAGCAGGTTGCCTTTCATGCTATTCGAAATCTCATCCGTAAGGGGAGAAATGCAGTGACCCTTCGTTGGAGTCAGTCTGGATTTGCAGCTATCGGAGATCGAATGGAGACTCCGCGTAACCTCTTTGGTTTTAAAGATGGAACAGCAAATCCAACCAAGGAGCAAGACTTTGACCGTGTTATCTGGGCTGATAGTAATGATTGGATGGAAAATGGTTCTTATATGGCAGTTCGTCGGATTCAGATGTTTTTAGAAACTTGGGATCGTACTAGTCTTGAAGAACAAGAAAATACCTTTGGTCGTTACAAGGAAAGTGGTGCCCCTTTCGGTAAGAAAAATGAGTTTGATGAAGTGGATTTGAGTCTTTTGCCTGATGATTCGCATGTTCGTTTGGCTAAGGAAGTGGACAAGCCGCTTTTGCGTCGTTCTTATTCTTACTCTGATGGAATTGATGAAAAAACTGGCCAGTTTGATACGGGTTTGCTCTTTATTTCTTTCCAGAAGGATCCTGATAACTTTGTCAAGGTTCAAACCAATCTAGGCGCTACTGATAAGATGAATGAATACATCACTCACATCGGTAGTGGACTCTTTGCTTGCTTTGGTGGTGTGGAGAAAGGGGGCTACATTGGTCAGAAATTATTGGAAGGCTAAAAGCTGGTTACTAGTTTTAGCTTTGTCACTTTTAATTCTTTCCCCAGTAGGTGCCCAAGAAAGTCTGAGTTTTTACTTTGTGAAAATCACAGATGCTTCTAAAGCGGTCAAAAATGGGAGTCAGTCTGAGGCTCAGAAACTCGTTCAGGAGATGGCATCAGACTTCGAAAGAGTAGAAGACAGCAATTCTGAGGCTGGTAAAGTTGTTAAGGAAAAGTTAGCTCAATCAGGCGAGATTACTGAAGACAAACTCACCGAAATTTCTGCAGCCCTATTAGCTTTTGAAAAAGAACAAAATCCTGTTGACTTAGATGCGGAAAAGGAAAAATTGGTAAACCGTCTAAGTCCTCGTTTTGAAGCCTTGGAACAAGCCATTGCCTCCAAAGATTTGGAAAAGGTTCGAGAAGCTTTTAAGAAAATGAATTCCACTTGGACCATCAATGAAAGTGTGGTTCGTGACAATAGTACGGCCCATTATGGACGTGTTGAAACAGCTATTTCTTTCTTGCGTAGTAGTATGGAAACCGAGCCTACAGATTTTAATTCAATCCAGATTTCCTTTGAGGACTTAAAAAAGGCTATTGATGATTTTGTAGCTGGAAAAGCAGTCGTAGCAACATCTTCTGATTTGAGTCTTAAAGACGGTATTGCCCTTTTGACAAAGGCTTTGAAACAATTCCAAGCTGGTGATCAAGCATCAGGAGCAGCTAGCATGAAGGAATTCATCACTATCTGGCCAACGATTGAAGGCTCTGTTAGCACGACCAATCCTTCCCTCTATACTCGAGTGGAAAGTGAAAGCCCTGTGATTATGGTCAAGGGAAGTGAGAAGGAATACCAAGAAAAATTAGAAAAACTGATTGCAGATTTATCACAAATTGATACTAGCGCACGTTACAATGCCTTTGATGCCATGCTGATTCTCCTGAGAGAAGGGGTAGAGGCTCTCTTAATCGTCATGGCCTTGGTGACGACCTTGAAAGCAGCCAAGATGCGAAAGGGACTCAAGTGGGTTTATGGTGGTGCTATCACTGGAATCATGGCTAGTCTCCTTATTGCTTTTATCCTGCAAATTGCCTTTCCAGCAGTAACATCAGGCTCCAATCGTGAAATCATCGAAGGAGCAGTGGGAATTTTTGCAGTAGCTATGATGATTTTGATTGGAATCTGGCTCCACAGCAAATCCTCGGTCAAAAAATGGAATACCTTTATGGAGTCACAAATGGAAACAGTGACCAAGACAGGCTCCTTTATTTCCATGTTTGCTCTCAGTTTTCTAGCTGTTTTCCGTGAGGGAGCAGAAACCATTCTCTTTTATGTTGGGATTTTACCAAGGATTTCCAGCTTTGAATTTGTCTTGGGAATCTCACTTGCCTTACTGGTTCTGGTAATTATTGCCATAGTGATGAATAAGGCCAGTCAATTCTTCCTGCCACATAAGGTCTTCTTTATCCTGACTTGGATGATTTATGCCCTAGCCTTCAAGATGCTGGGAGTTAGTGTCCATGCTCTTCAGTTGACCAATATGGCACCAAATCACTTGCTGACAGGCTTTCCAACGATCGATTTGCTTGGAATTTATCCAAGTTGGGAAGGCTTGGTCAGCCAGCTAGTCTTTGTTATTATTGTCTTGATTGTCACTTTTAGACAGGGTGAAAAATAGATGGACAGAAAAGAATTGACAATCGTGGAACATCTGGTAGAATTTAGAAAGAGATTATTGGCTGTGGTCATTTGTTTCTTTTTGGTATTTTGTGTCTCCCTACTTTTTGCAGACCAGATTTATCAGTATGTGACCCAATCTTTTCAGCAAAAGTTGATTGTTTTAGGACCTAATGATATTTTATGGATTTACATACGTTTGGCTAGTCTGATGGCCTTTACCATCACCTTACCTTACACAGTTTATCATATTTGGTCTTTCATCAAGCCCGGTTTAAAGAAGGAAGAAGCGAGAGCTATTTTTGCCTATATTCCAGCTAGTTTCCTTTGTTTTCTGGTTGGACTGGCTTTTGGTTTTTACTTTGTAACACCGGCCTTACTTCAGGTTTTATTAGGGTTGGGAGAAGGTCTGTTTGAAACGCAGTTAACCGCCCAAAATTATCTGTCCTTTGTTTTTCAAACGACCTTGCCTTTGGCCCTGATTTTTGAGTTGCCAGTTATCATTGCCTTTTTGACGTCGATTGGGCTCATTGGAGCAGAATTATTGATTGCTTATCGCCGATATGCCTATTTTATCTTATTGGTACTTGCAGTCATCTTGACACCAGCCGACTTTGTTAGTGATTTGGCAATGACTGCCCCCTTGATTTTACTCTATGAATTAAGTATTGCTATCAGCAAATACATTATGAAACGCAAGCAGAAAGGAGAGAGAAATGGGAATCTTACGTGATATTGGAGCACCAGGATTGATTATCATCGTTTTAGGAGCTCTCTTGATATTTGGACCAAAACGATTGCCTGAATTAGGTGAATCAATCGGTAAAATGCTATCTGAATTTAAAAAAGCAGTTAAAGGAACTGAACATCAAGATAAGGAAGACTAAATCTTGTCAGATAAAAAAACTTTGTACTCTGAAAAGCATCGTGTGGCTAGCTAGAGTGCAAAGTTTTTTTATTTTTTAGTTAAAATGAAGACTGTGTTCCTTATAAGTACAAGGTTATTAAGAGAGTGGTGGACATTAAAATGATGATTTTGAGTTTTTGTTATTTTTGCTTTGGAGCAAGGTAACATAGTCACTTTTGGTGTGAAATAAGTGGGAAAGAAAAACAGTTCTTTGAGTCTGGTCGATAAAGTAAAGCAAGATATACTGACCGATAATTTTTCCTCGCGTAGGGTACTTACTGTTGATTTTTAGTTCGATTTTTTCATCTGCATCAAAGCCAGCTTCAGGAAAAGTTTCTAAACTTTTTAAGCCGTCTAAAATTCTGGCTACAGTATTCTTAGCAGACTGAGGTGATAAAAGAACAGTAGTAATGTAGTCATGGATATTGTCAATTGCCTGACTCACTTCAGTAGAAAGACTCACTTTATAAGCCATATCGTAGCCTCATATTGTCTAGGGAAGTTCCTTGTCCGGATTCGTATTCTCTTAAGGAGCGTTCAGATTGGGCTTGTAGTTCCTGAATCAATCGCTCACGATATATATCTTCTACAGTTTTTATTGGTAAATCCTGTTCGAGAACAATCTGCTCGATAAAAAGACTAATAGCATCCGTCATAGTCATTCCTTTTTCCTTGATGATAGCTCTAGCTTGTTCCATTGATGACTCATTGATTTTAAAATTGTATTGCTTAGTAAGTGATGTCGTCATGGTATATCTCCAATCTATACTATATATAGCTAGTATATATCTTTTATATTTTTTAGGCAAGAGAAAACTTTGTACTCTAGAAACTATCGAGAGTGTAAAGTTTTTTTAGTTTGGAACATGAAAACAGCAGTTGATTTCAAGAAACAAAAAAGAACAGCCGAAGCTGTCTTTTTATCATTATTTGAGACCGTATTTTTTGTTGAAACGATCCACGCGTCCATCTGCTTGAGTGAACTTTTGACGTCCAGTGTAGAATGGGTGTGAGTCTGATGAAATTTCCACACGGATCAATGGGTAAGTTTCGCCTTCGAACTCAACTGTTTCGTTAGAGCGTTTTGTTGAACCGCTAAGGAATTGGTAACCAGTAGTTGTGTCCATGAAGACAACTGGGCGATATTCTGGATGGATATCTTTTTTCATTTTGCAATATTTCCTTTCTGCCATGGTCTCTTTGCGAGCCATAGATTGTTACCATACTAGTCTATCAGATTATGAAAAGTTTGGCAAGTATTTTATCAGTTTTTAAGCAAGTTTTTTAACTTTTGGTAGATGATTTCGTTTTCCTCTAGGCTATAGGAATTAGCACCGCTTGCTAGAGGGTGGCCTCCACCATCATGCTCCTTGGCGATTTCATTGATAGGATGGATTTTACTGCGTAAGCGAACTCGGTAGTGGCCATCAGCCTGCTCCACAAAAATTCCCCAGAGACTAACACTGTCAATACGTCCAGGTGCACCGACAATGGCTGCAGTTTCAGCATCAGTAACATTAAATTGTTTCAAGACTTCTTGACTCAGGATAACGCGAGCAGCACCATTTTCATCCACTTCCAGATGGTCATAGATGTAGCCTTGAAGTTTAGCAATTTTGTAACTCATAGTGTCCATTTTGCGAGTGAGAGCCGCAAAGTCAAAGTTCTGTTCTCTTAGATAGGCAGCCAGACGAAGAGTCCGTGCAGTGGTAGAAGGGTAGAGGAAGCGACCTGTATCACCAACAATTCCTGCAAAGAGCAACTCAGCAGCTCGATCTGACAAGGCCAGTTGGGTTGTTTGGGCAAATAGGGTAATCATCTCGCTAGCGCTACTTGAACTAGTATCTACCCAAGATAGGTTACCGTATACATCATCATTTGGATGGTGGTCAATCTTAATGAGAAAATCACCTTGACTATAGCGCTTATCATCGATACGAGCAGTATTCGCCGTATCACAGACGATGACAAGTGCGCTCTGGTAGGCACTATCTTCAACAAGATCCATCTTAGCCATCCAAGTAAGAGTCGGTTCATCATAACCTACGGCTTTGATGTTTTTTTCAGGGAAATGATATTCCAGCAAGGCTTTCAAGCCCACTTGACTTCCCAAGGCATCAGGGTCTGGTTTCATATGACGATGAATGATAATCGTGTCGTATTCTTTGATTTTTTCTAAAATTTGATGGCAAATTTCCATAAATAACCTCAATTCTTTCTCATTTCATTGTAGCACAAGAATTTTTATTTTTAAAATGAAAAAGATGTGATATAATGGAGAAAGATAAATTCCCATCTTTGACAGTTTT
>NZ_VMLA01000008.1:0-16619 GCF_013276425.1 Streptococcus sp. 3874
ATTTTCATTGAGTATAAGCGAAGAACAACACCGACTACAATCGGTCCGATGATAGTTTTAAGGATTAGTTCCATCATGAGCTATCTCACCTCCTTTCGTAGGCGGTGTAGCAGTGCCGAATAATATTATACCACATATGTGTTAAACTTAGGAGTCACCCAATCAGGTGGAGTTTTTTTGGCTCTATTTCAGGCTTTTCGGAAGTTTTCTAAATATCATTTTTCAATAGCTTTCTCTAAATCTTATAAACTTTATTGGACAGATTCTAAAGTTGGAGAAGCTGAATGGATGAGGATATAAACCTTTGACAAAATTCGTGAACTATGGGATAATAAAAAGGAATTGAGTACTAGTTCTATATCATAGGCTAGAAAAGACCCCAAGCTCACGACCAAATAAGCTTGAGGTCTTTTTTGACACTATTTGTCCTTGTTTAGCCATTTATCGACTATACGAAGAACGACACCGACCACAATTGGTCCGATGATAGTTTTGAGTACTAATTCCATCATGGGCTATCTCACCTCCTTTCGTAGGCGGTGTAGAAGTTCCGAACAATATTATACCACATAAGTGCTAGACTCGGGAGTCACAATCCAGTGGCTTTTTTGTTTGTGGCTTGGTTTTTTGATATAATAGAGCCATGAGTAGAATTTTAGATAATGAGATAATGGGGGATGAGGAGTTAGTAGAACGCACGCTCCGTCCTCAGTATTTACGTGAATATATCGGACAGGATAAGGTCAAGAACCAGCTCCAAATCTTTATCGAAGCTGCCAAAATGCGGGATGAAGCGCTGGATCATGTGCTCTTATTTGGCCCTCCAGGCTTGGGAAAAACGACCATGGCTTTTGTTATTGCCAATGAACTAGGTGTCAATCTCAAGCAAACGTCTGGGCCTGTCATTGAAAAAGCCGGTGATCTGGTAGCGATTTTGAATGACTTGGAGCCTGGGGATGTCCTTTTTATTGATGAGATTCATCGCTTGCCCATGTCTGTGGAAGAGGTGCTTTATAGTGCCATGGAGGACTTCTACATTGATATCATGATTGGTGCTGGTGAAGGCAGTCGCAGCGTTCATTTGGAGTTGCCACCTTTTACCTTGATTGGGGCGACGACTCGGGCTGGTATGCTCTCAAATCCGCTACGGGCACGTTTTGGGATTACAGGTCATATGGAGTATTATGCCCATGCTGACTTGACGGAAATTGTTGAGCGGACGGCAGATATTTTTGAGATGGAAATCACCCATGAGGCAGCATCTGAGTTGGCCCTACGTAGTCGTGGGACCCCTCGTATTGCCAATCGTCTCCTCAAGCGCGTGCGCGATTTTGCCCAGATAATGGGGAATGGGGTGATCGATGATCTTATTACCGATAAGGCTTTGACTATGCTGGATGTTGACCATGAAGGTCTGGACTATGTGGACCAGAAAATCCTTCGTACCATGATTGAGATGTACGGAGGTGGTCCTGTTGGTCTAGGAACTCTTTCTGTTAACATAGCAGAAGAACGTGAGACGGTGGAAGACATGTATGAGCCTTACTTGATTCAAAAAGGTTTTATCATGCGGACACGGTCTGGACGGGTGGCGACTGCTAAGGCTTATGAGCATTTTGGGTATGAATATATTGAAAAATAAGGCTGAAATTTTAGACTCTTTCAGAGAAAATCCGGATATGATGGCTATTCTGACTATCATCCGAAACCTTGGTCTGAAAGATTCCTGGTTGGCAGCAGGTTCTGTCAGAAATTTTATCTGGAATCTCTTGTCAGACAAATCCCCTTTTGACTGTGAAACAGATGTAGATGTAATTTTCTTTGATCCAGATATTTCTTATGAGGAAACCTTGTCTCTAGAGAAAAAGTTGAGAGAGGATTTTCCTCAGTACTAGTGGGAATTGAAAAATCAGGTCTGTATGCATCAGCACAGTCCTCATACTGCTCCCTATAGCAGCTCTTGTGATGCCATGAGTAAGTATCCAGAACGATGTACGGCTGTTGGACTGCGCTTGAATGAAGATTCTACTTTAGAACTCTTTACTCCTTACGGACTCGAGGATATTTTGAATTTTCAAGTTCGTCCAACTCCTCATTTCTTAGAAAATGAAGACCGAATGGAGCTTTATCAAACACGTTTATCCAAGAAAAATTGTCAGGAGAAATGGAAAAATTTGATTTTTAAAACTTCTTAAGGAAACTTTAAGCTAGGGAGTGTATACTGAGTTCATAAGTTAAGAAGACCTTAACTTAAACTCCTAAAACTTTTTCATAATAATCTCCCTATAAAAAATAAAGTCGCCCAATCAGGCGGCTTATTTTTTTGAAAAATGGGCTTGGTGCCTGAGAATAATACTCAATGAAAATCAAAGTGTAAACTAGGAAGCTAACCGCAGGTTGCTCAAAACACTGTTTTGAGGTTGCAGATAGAGCTGACGTGGTTTGAAGAGATTTTCGAAGAGTATAAATAGCTTAGTGATAGAAGAAAATAGGGAAATATGGTATAATGAAACGATAGATTTTTGAATAGGAATAAGATCATGTTTGGATTTTTTAAGAAAGATAAGGCTGTGGAAGTAGAGGTTCCGACACAGGTCCCTGCTCATATTGGCATCATCATGGATGGCAATGGCCGTTGGGCTAAAAAACGTATGCAACCGCGAGTTTTTGGACATAAGGCGGGCATGGAAGCATTGCAAACTGTGACCAAGGCAGCTAACAAACTAGGCGTTAAGGTTATTACGGTCTATGCTTTTTCTACAGAAAACTGGACCCGTCCAGATCAGGAAGTCAAGTTTATCATGAACTTGCCAGTAGAGTTTTATGATAATTATGTCCCGGAACTGCATGCGAATAATGTTAAGATTCAAATGATCGGAGAAACGGACCGCCTGCCTAAGCAAACCTTTGAAGCTCTGACCAAGGCTGAGGAATTGACTAAGAACAACACAGGTTTGATTCTTAATTTTGCTCTTAACTATGGTGGACGTGCTGAGATTACACAGGCTCTTAAGTTGATTTCTCAGGATGTTTTAGATGCCAAAATCAACCCAGGTGACATCACAGAGGAGTTGATTGGTAATTATCTTTTTACCCAGCATTTACCTAAGGAGTTACGAGACCCAGACTTGATTATCCGTACCAGTGGAGAATTGCGTTTGAGTAATTTCCTACCATGGCAGGGGGCCTATAGTGAACTCTATTTTACAGATACCTTGTGGCCTGATTTTGACGAGGCGGCCTTGCAGGAAGCCATTCTTGCCTACAATCGTCGTCATCGCCGATTTGGAGGAGTTTAGGAGGAAATATGACACAGGATTTACAGAAAAGAACCTTGTTTGCAGGGATTGCACTGGCTATTTTCCTACCGATTTTGATGATTGGGGGACTCTTGCTTCAGATAGCAATCGGAATCATAGCCATGCTAGCCATGCATGAACTTTTGAGGATGAGAGGTCTAGAGACCATGACGATGGAGGGCCTCTTGACCCTCTTTGCAACCTTTGCATTGACCATTCCCTTGGAGAATTACCTGACTTTTTTGCCAGTTGATGGGAATGTGGTTGCCTATAGTGTTTTGATTTCAATCATGTTAGGAACGACCGTTTTTAGCAAGTCTTATACGATTGAGGATGCGGTTTTCCCTCTTGCTATGAGCTTCTACGTGGGCTTTGGATTTAATGCTTTACTAGATGCTCGTGTTGCAGGTTTAGATAAGGCGCTTTTGGCCTTGTGTATCGTCTGGGCGACAGACAGTGGTGCCTATCTTGTTGGGATGAACTATGGGAAACGAAAGTTAGCACCAAGGGTATCGCCTAATAAAACCCTTGAGGGTGCCTTGGGTGGTATTTTAGGAGCGATTTTAGTAACCATTATCTTTATGATAGTTGACAGTACAGTTGCTCTTCCATATGGAATTTACAAGATGTCAGTCTTTGCTATTTTCTTTAGTATTGCTGGACAATTTGGTGATTTACTAGAAAGTTCGATCAAACGTCATTTTGGTGTTAAGGATTCTGGGAAATTTATCCCTGGACATGGTGGTGTTTTGGATCGTTTCGATAGTATGTTGCTTGTATTTCCAATCATGCACTTATTTGGACTCTTTTAATCAAAAGACGGAGGAAACGCTATGCTCGGAATTTTAACCTTTATTCTGGTTTTCGGGATTATTGTAGTGGTGCACGAGTTCGGGCACTTCTACTTTGCCAAGAAATCAGGGATTTTAGTACGTGAATTTGCCATCGGTATGGGACCTAAAATTTTTGCTCACATTGGCAAGGATGGAACGGCCTATACCATTCGAATCTTGCCTCTGGGTGGCTATGTCCGCATGGCCGGTTGGGGTGATGATACAACTGAAATCAAGACAGGAACGCCTGTTAGTTTGACACTTGCTGATGATGGTAAGGTTAAACGCATCAATCTCTCAGGTAAAAAATTGGATCAAACAGCCCTCCCTATGCAGGTGACCCAGTTTGATTTTGAAGACAAGCTCTTTATCAAAGGATTGGTTCTGGAAGAAGAAAAAACATTTGCAGTGGATCACGATGCAACGGTTGTGGAAGCAGATGGTACTGAGGTTCGGATTGCACCTTTAGATGTTCAATATCAAAATGCGACTATCTGGGGCAAACTGATTACCAACTTTGCAGGCCCTATGAATAACTTTATCTTGGGTGTCGTTGTTTTTTGGATTTTAATCTTTATGCAGGGTGGCGTCAGAGATGTTGATACCAACCAGTTCCATGTCATGCCCCAAGGGGCCTTGGCTAAGGTGGGAGTGCCAGAAACGGCACAAATTACCAAGATTGGCTCACATGAGATTAACAACTGGGAAAGCTTGATTCAGGCTGTGGAAACAGAAACCAAAGATAAGACGGCCCCGACTTTGGATGTGACTATTTCTGAAAAGGGGAGTGACAAACAAGTCACTGTTACACCCGAAGAAAGTCAAGGCCGTTACCTTCTAGGTGTTCAACCGGGAATTAAGTCAGATTTTCTATCCATGTTTGTAGGTGGATTTACAACTGCAGCCGACTCGGCTATCCGAATCCTATCAGCTCTGAAAAATCTGATTTTCCAACCGGATTTGAACAAGCTAGGTGGACCTGTTGCCATCTTTAAGGCAAGTAGTGATGCTGCTAAAAATGGAATTGAGAATGTCTTGTACTTCTTGGCAATGATTTCTATCAATATCGGGATTTTTAATCTTATTCCGATTCCAGCTCTGGATGGTGGTAAGATTGTGCTCAATATCCTGGAAGCCATCCGCCGCAAACCATTAAAACAAGAAATTGAAACCTATGTTACCTTGGCCGGAGTGGTCATCATGGTTGTCTTGATGATTGCTGTGACCTGGAATGACATTATGCGACTCTTTTTTAGATAATCGAGGAATATTATGAAACAAAGTAAAATACCTATCCCAACGCTTCGCGAAATGCCAAGCGATGCTCAAGTTATCAGCCATGCTCTTATGTTGCGTGCTGGTTATGTTCGCCAAGTATCTGCAGGTGTTTATTCTTACCTACCACTTGCTAATCGTGTGATTGAAAAAGCTAAAAATATCATGCGCCAAGAATTCGACAAGATTGGTGCCGTTGAGATGTTGGCTCCTGCCCTTCTCAGTGCAGAATTGTGGCGCGAATCAGGTCGTTACGAAACTTACGGTGAAGACCTTTACAAACTAAAAAACCGTGAAAAATCAGACTTTATCCTAGGTCCAACACACGAAGAAACCTTTACAGCTATTGTCCGTGATTCTGTTAAGTCTTACAAGCAATTGCCACTCAACCTTTACCAAATCCAGCCTAAGTATCGTGATGAAAAACGCCCACGTAATGGACTTCTTCGTACACGTGAGTTTATCATGAAGGATGCTTATAGTTTCCACGCTAACTATGATAGTTTGGATAGTGTTTATGATGAGTACAAAGCAGCCTATGAGCGTATTTTCACTCGTAGTGGTTTAGACTTCAAGGCTATTATTGGTGACGGTGGAGCCATGGGTGGTAAGGATAGCCAAGAATTTATGGCCATTACATCTGCTCGTACAGACCTTGACCGCTGGGTTGTCTTGGACAAGTCAGTTGCCTCATTTGACGAAATTCCTGATCAAGCGCAAGAAGAAATCAAGGCAGAATTGCTCAAATGGATAGTCTCTGGTGAAGATACCATTGCTTACTCAAGTGAGTCTAGCTATGCAGCTAACTTAGAAATGGCAACAAACGAGTACAAACCAAGCAACCGTGTTGTCGCTGAAGAAGAAGTTACTCGTGTTGCAACGCCAGATGTTAAATCAATTGATGAAGTTGCAGCCTTCCTCAATGTTCCAGAAGAACAAACGATTAAAACCCTCTTTTACATGGCAGATGGTGAGCTTGTTGCAGCCCTTCTAGTTGGAAATGACCAACTCAACGAAGTCAAGTTGAAAAACTACTTGGGAGCAGATTTCTTTGACGTTGCTAGCGAAGAAGAAGTGGCGAATCTTGTTCAAGCAGGATTTGGTTCACTTGGACCAGTTGGTTTGCCAGAGAATATTAAAATCATTGCAGACCGTAAGGTACAAGATGTTCGCAATGCAGTTGTCGGTGCTAACGAAGATGGCTACCACTTGACTGGTGTGAATCCAGGTCGCGATTTTACTGCAGAATATGTGGATATCCGTGAAGTTCGTGAGGGTGAAATTTCCCCAGACGGACAAGGTGTTCTTAACTTTGCGCGTGGTATCGAAATTGGTCACATCTTTAAACTCGGCACTCGCTATTCAGCAAGCATGGGAGCAGATGTTTTGGATGAAAATGGCCGTGCTGTGCCAATCATCATGGGATGTTACGGTATCGGTGTCAGCCGTCTCCTTTCAGCAGTGATGGAGCAACACGCTCGCCTCTTTGTTAACAAAACACCAAAAGGTGAATACCGTTACGCTTGGGGAATCAACTTCCCTAAAGAATTGGCGCCATTTGATGTGCACTTGATTACTGTTAATGTCAAGGACGAAGAAGCACAAGCCTTGACAGAAAAGCTTGAAGCAAGCTTGATGGGAGCTGGTTATGAAGTCTTGACAGATGACCGTAACGAACGTGTCGGAGTTAAATTTAGCGACAGTGACTTGATTGGATTGCCAATCCGTATCACTGTTGGGAAGAAAGCGGCCGATGGCATCGTAGAAGTGAAGATTAAAGCGACTGGTGACACCATCGAGGTTCATGCAGATAACTTGCTTGAAACGCTTGAAATTCTCAGCAAGAAATAAAAACTATAATCAGAAGAAAAACAAGGAAAAAATGTAACTAGTTTTTACCTTGTTTTTTCTGTATAATGGGAAAAATGAGTAGATAAAGAGGTAAATGTATGCTAAGATTTCCAAAGGATTTTGTCTGGGGATCCTCTACTTCTGGACCACAAACAGAAGGACGTGTAGCTGGTGACGGTAAGGGAGATAATCTCTGGGATTATTGGTACCAAGTGGAGCCAAACCGTTACTATAATGGGATTGGTCCAGATAAGACATCGACCTTTTATGAAAATTGGGAAAAGGATATTGAGCTACTGTTAGAAACTGGTCACACGGCCTTTCGGACTTCTATTCAGTGGTCACGGATTTTTCCACAAGGGCGTGGGGAAGTCAATCCTCAAGGTGTGGATTTTTATCGTAAGGTCTTTGAGGCTATTAAGGCCAAAGGGATTCGTCTTTTAGTCAATCTTTATCATTTTGATTTGCCTTTTGCCCTTCAAGAGGATGGTGATGGTTGGGAAAATAAGGGGACTGTCTCAGCTTATGAAGACTATGCTCGTTTTTGTTTTGAGACTTATGGAGATTTAGTGGATCAATGGATTACCTTTAACGAGCCAATCGTTCCTGTGGAATTTGGTTATTTTTACGATGCCCATTATCCACATAAGGTGGATGCAGAAGCGGCGGTTAAAGTAGCCTACCACACACAATTGGCTAGCAGTCGGGCGGTTAAGGCTTGTCATGAACTCTTGCCTGATTCCAAGATTGGGATTGTCCTCAACTTGACACCGGCTTATCCACGTAGCCAGCATCCTGCTGATGTCAAGGCAGCTCGTATTGCGGACCTTTTTCAGGCCCAATCTTTCTTAGATCCATCTGTCTTGGGGACTTATCCACAGGAGTTGGTAGAAATCTTACATGAACACGGTCTCTTGCCTGATGCTACAGAGGAGGAGTTGAAACTCATTCGTGATAATACGGTGGACTTCCTTGGTGTGAACTACTATCAACCTTTGCGTGTTATGGCTCCTCGATTTGCTAAGCATCCAGAGAGTCCACTCTTACCAGAACATTTTTACGAGCCTTATGTGATGCCTGGACGTAAAATCAATTCTCACCGTGGTTGGGAGATTTATGAGCAAGGGATTTATGACATCGCCCAAAATATCAAGGAAAATTATGGCAATATTGAGTGGATGTTGACTGAGAATGGTATGGGTGTTGAAGGGGAAGAAAAATTCCGTCAAGATGGAATGATTCAAGATGATTACCGTATTGACTTTGTAAAAGGTCATCTTCGTGAACTTCACCGTGCCATTGAAGATGGTGCCAACTGTAAGGGCTACTTGATTTGGACCTTTATTGACTGCTGGTCATGGCTCAACAGCTATAAAAATCGCTATGGTTTGGTCGAATTAGACTTGGAAACGCAAGAACGTCGTCTGAAGAAATCAGGCCACTGGTTCAAAGAATTAAGCGATAATAATGGATTTTAAAAAGGACTCTGACTGATTATCCCAATCGGTCAGAGTTTTTATGCTTACAGGAGCTTAATTTGAACTATACCAATTTTTACTCTTGACAAGTGAAAGAAACAAGTATATACTGTTTTTGCTGATTCTATAAAAGATGAATTAGACTATACCAATTTTAAGGAGAAAGCACAGCTTGCCTGTGTCGTATATACTATGTGTGGAATTGTTGGTGTTGTTGGAAACACAAATGCAACTGATATTTTGATTCAAGGGCTTGAAAAGCTTGAATACCGTGGCTATGATTCTGCGGGAATTTTTGTCCTAGATGGTGCTGATAACCATTTGGTGAAGGCGGTTGGTCGTATCGCAGAATTGTCTGCCAAGACAGCTGGTGTTGAGGGAACAACTGGTATCGGACATACTCGTTGGGCTACTCACGGAAAACCAACTGAGGACAATGCTCACCCACACCGCTCTGAGACAGAACGTTTTGTCTTGGTGCATAATGGGGTGATTGAGAACTATCTTGAAATCAAGGAAGAATACCTTGCAGGTCACCACTTCAAGGGGCAGACAGATACTGAAATAGCCGTTCATTTGATTGGAAAATTTGCGGAAGAAGAAGGGCTCTCAGTTCTTGAAGCCTTCAAAAAAGCCCTTCACATCATCCGTGGTTCTTATGCCTTTGCCTTGGTTGACTCACAAGATCCTGAAGTCATCTACGTAGCTAAAAATAAATCACCACTTTTGATTGGTCTTGGAGAAGGCTATAACATGGTCTGCTCAGACGCCATGGCTATGATTCGTGAAACTAACCAATACATGGAAATCCATGACCAAGAGTTGGTAATCGTCAAGGCTGATAGTGTGGAAGTTCAAGACTATGATGGAAATCGTCGTGAGCGTACTAGCTACACTGCTGAACTTGACTTGTCAGATATCGGTAAGGGAACTTACCCTTACTACATGCTCAAGGAAATTGACGAGCAACCAACTGTTATGCGGAAACTCATCCAAGCCTACACAGATGGGGCTGGTCAAGTTGTCGTAGACCCAGATATCATTAAGGCTGTTCAAGACGCAGACCGCATCTACATCCTTGCAGCTGGAACATCTTACCATGCAGGATTTGCTTCTAAGAAAATGTTGGAAGAATTGACAGATACACCAGTTGAACTTGGAATCTCATCTGAGTGGGGCTACGGTATGCCACTTCTCAGCAAGAAACCACTCTTCATCTTTATCAGCCAATCTGGTGAAACAGCGGATAGTCGTCAAGTTTTGGTCAAGGCTAATGAAATGGGAATTCCAAGCTTAACAGTGACAAACGTTCCAGGTTCAACCCTCTCACGTGAAGCCAACTATACCATGCTCCTTCACGCAGGTCCTGAAATTGCCGTGGCATCAACTAAAGCCTATACAGCGCAAATCGCAGCCCTTGCCTTCCTTGCAAAAGCAGTCGGAGAAGCAAATGGTAATGCTAAAGCGCAAGCCTTTGACCTGGTTCATGAATTGTCAATCGTAGCTCAGTCTATCGAATCAACTCTTTCAGAGAAAGAAACCATTGAAGCCAAGGTTCGTGAACTTCTTGAAACAACTCGTAACGCCTTTTACATCGGACGTGGTCAAGATTACTACGTAGCCATGGAAGCAAGTCTCAAACTCAAAGAGATTTCTTACATCCAGTGTGAAGGCTTTGCGGCAGGAGAACTCAAGCACGGAACCATTGCCTTGATTGAAGAAGGAACGCCTGTCTTGTCTCTCTTGTCAGATCCAGTTCTTGCCAACCATACTCGTGGAAATATCCAAGAGGTCGCAGCCCGTGGTGCCAAAGTCCTCACTATCGCAGAAGAGAATGTAGCCAAAGATACCGACGATATCGTCCTTACGACCGTACATCCATACCTCTCACCAATTTCAATGGTCGTACCAACGCAATTAGTCGCTTACTTTGCAACCCTCCACCGTGGCCTCGATGTGGACAAACCACGTAACCTTGCTAAATCAGTAACGGTAGAATAGAATCTATGAATATACGGGCGTAAAGCCATAGGTTTATCCTATAAGGTTTTACAGCCTATTTTTTATGTTACAAATGATGATAGGGGTTTACTTTTCAATAATTATAGCAGATTGAATTTAGAACAGTACACAGGAATACTAAAATATTTCTAGAAATTAATTTGAATTTTCCAATTGATTTGTTCGTATCTTATTTCAAACTACTATAAAAAGAGGAAGCTGGGCAAAAACTCAATTTGAAGAGAAAATTCAGTAAATCTTTCCATGATAAAACGCATCATATTAAGGTTTTGTACACCTGATATGATGCGTTTTATCATTTTTAAGCCTTTTTGCCCAGCCTCGTCAAAAGTAAAGTTTTGGCACAAAATCTGTGACAAAACTTTAGTTTTAAAGGTTTTTAACTTTGTATATACTAGTTTTAAGAAAAGGAGGATGATCCTAATGGAAGAAAAAGTATCATTGAAAGTCAGAGTTCAAAAACTAGGGACATCGCTTTCAAATATGGTTATGCCCAATATTGGAGCATTTATTGCTTGGGGAGTGTTGACTGCCCTCTTTATCGCTGATGGCTATCTGCCAAATGAACAGTTAGCTACTGTTGTTGGTCCTATGTTAACGTATTTATTGCCAATCCTGATTGGTTACACAGGTGGATATATGATCCATGGTCAACGTGGTGCCGTTGTAGGAGCTATTGCTACTGTTGGTGCAATCACAGGTTCTAGTGTTCCTATGTTTATCGGAGCTATGGTAATGGGCTCACTGGGAGGATGGACTATCAAGAAATTTGATGAAAAGTTCCAGGAAAAAATTCGTCCCGGATTTGAAATGTTAGTTAATAATTTCTCAGCTGGTCTCGTTGGTTTTGCATTATTGCTTTTGGCTTTCTACGCAATCGGTCCAGTCGTATCGACTCTTACTGGAGCTGTTGGGAATGGTGTTGAGGCTATTGTTAATGCTCGCCTCCTTCCTATAGCTAATATTATCATCGAACCGGCTAAAGTCCTTTTCCTCAATAATGCCCTCAATCATGGCATTTTTACTCCTCTGGGAGTAGAACAGGTAGCTCAAGCTGGTAAGTCAATTCTCTTCCTATTGGAAGCTAATCCTGGACCAGGCCTGGGAATTCTATTAGCTTATGCTGTATTCGGTAAAGGTTCTGCTAAATCTTCTTCTTGGGGGGCAATGCTTATTCATTTCTTCGGAGGGATTCATGAAATTTACTTTCCTTATGTTATGATGAAGCCTACTCTATTTTTAGCTGCTATGGCAGGAGGTATCTCTGGAACTTTTACTTTTCAACTCTTAGACGCTGGTCTTAAATCTCCAGCTTCACCAGGTTCTATTATTGCGATTATGGCTACGGCGCCAAAAGGCGTTTGGCCCCATCTAAATGTTCTTCTAGGTGTTTTAGTGGCAGCAGTTGTTTCTTTCCTTGTAGCAGCCCTTATTCTTCATGCAGACAAGTCAACTGAGGATTCGCTCGAAGCTGCTCAGGCGGCTACCCAAGCAGCTAAGGCTCAGTCTAAAGGTCAGTTAGTATCAACTTCTGTTGATGCAGTTGTTTCGACAGACTCAGTGGAAAAAATCATTTTCGCCTGCGATGCTGGTATGGGAAGCTCTGCTATGGGAGCTAGTATTCTTCGAGATAAGGTTAAAAAAGCAGGTCTAGAGATTCCAGTATCTAATCAGGCAATCTCAAATTTGCTTGATACACCAAAAACATTAATTGTTACTCAGGAAGAACTGACACCAAGAGCTAAAGACAAGAGTCCAAGTGCTATTCATGTTTCTGTTGATAATTTCTTAGCGTCCCCTCGTTATGATGAAATTGTAGCTTCATTAACAGGAGCTTCTCCAATAGCAGAAATTGAAGGAGATATACCAACTTCAGCATCAGTAGATAGTCAGGAAATTGACCTTAACCATATTGATGCTGTAGTAGTTGCTTATGGTAAAGCACAGGGATCTGCAACTATGGGCTGTGAAACGATTCGGGCTATCTTTAGAAACAAGAATATTCGTATTCCAGTTTCTACTGCCAAAATTTCAGAATTAGGTGAATTTAATTCTAAAAACATAATGATTGTAACAACTATTTCTTTACAGGCAGAAGTGCAGCAAACAGCACCGAATTCTCAATTTCTTATTGTGGATAGTTTAGTAACAACACCAGAATATGACAAAATGGCTGTTAGAATGTACAAATAGAACTAGAGGTTTCTAAATTACGAATGCTATTAACCAAACGAGAAGAACAATTATTGAAGGCTTTCCTACATGTAGGGAAGCTTTCAATGCAAGACATGACTGAAATCTTACAGGTTTCATCTAGAACAATTTATCGAACTTTATCAGATTTGACAGATAGCATGGAGCAATATGGAATCGAAATAACGAAGCATGGGAAATACTATATTTTGACTGGAGAGTTGGATGATTTGCCGACAGAACTTGAAGTGTTAGTTGAGTATAGTCCCCAAGAAAGACAAGAGTTGATTACCTATCGCCTTCTGACTGAGAGTGGTTTTGTCACCAATGAAGCATTGCAAGAATGCATGAAAGTCAGTAATGTAACTATTATTCAGGATATTTCAGATATTGATAAGCGTCTTTTAGACTTTGATCTGAAAATTGAACGACAAAAAGGTTATCGTATTTCTGGTGATTCAGTTGGTAAGAGAAGATTTTTGGCTATTTTACTGACAAACTGTATCTCAGTAGCAGATTTTTCAACCGGTAATTTTGGGAGCTTTGATATTTTAGAAGCAGATAGAACTAGGCTGGCCAGTCAGATTGTTAATAAGCAACTGTCAGGTTTTCCAGATATGGATGCTAGGATGAAGATGTTTTTTGCGATCTTGTTATCTCTTATAGGTCAGGAGCAAAACATTGAAAATTCACCTAATACTAGTAAGCAGGCTTTGGAAATTTCTCAAAAAATTTTTCAAGCTTACTCTAAGCAGACTGCACAATTTTATAGTATTCAGGAAATTATCTATTTTGCGAGCATCTTGGATGAATTAATCATTAAACGTCAGGACAATCCGCTCTTTACGGAGAAATTTGATGGTGAATTTTTCTACAATATTTCAAATCTGATTGATACGGTTTCCATGTATACCAAGATTGACTTTTTTAAGGACAAGGTTTTATTCAATTTTCTTTTCCATCATATTCGGCTCAGTTTAGGCGTCCCTATCCTTTTTCAGGGTGAAAATTTGCCAGAATCTGTCCAGATTTTAGTTGAAAGGAATAAATTTCTTTATACAGTCATCAGTCTTTTAGTGAATGATATTTTTCCGAAATATCTTCATACAGAGTATGAGTATGGCATGATTGCCCTACATTTTATCTCTAGCTTAGGCCGTAGTCCAGAGATTTATCCAGTCCGTGTTTTGCTTTTAACGGATGAACGTCGGGTCACTAGAGATTTATTAGTCAGTAAAATTAAGAGTGTTGCTCCTTTTGTAGAGTTGATAGATATTCAGTCTCTAGTAGATTACCACAGTATTGATCTCAGTCAGTATGATTATATTTTATCTACCAAGCCGCTGACTAATCAGGAAATCGATGTAATTTCTAGTTTTCCAACCGTCAAAGAATTGCTTGAATTACAGGAACGACTTCAGTATGTACAGGCACATCGTACAATTGTCGCGCGTGATGCTATCGCTCCAGAGAAAAGTTATGACTTGCAAGATTATTTAATATCTAGTAGTCAGCTTTTGAGTCAATTCGAGTTGGTTCAATTGGAGAATAATCAATCATTTGAGCACACGGTAGAACAAATCATCCAATATCAGAAGAATGTGAGTGACAGAGATTACCTAACAAGAAAATTGTTATCTCACTTCCAGAATAGTCCTATGGCTATTCCTAATACTGGTCTGGTGCTTTTACATAGTCAGTCTAGCAAAGTAACAACAAATAGTTTTACTATGTTTGAACTCAAACTACCTATCTCCGCATTGTCAATGAAACGAGAGGAAGAAGAGGTCAAAAGGTGTCTGCTAATGCTAATGTCTAAAGAAGCTAGCGAGGAAGCTAGAGATTTAATGACAGCTATTAGTCAGTCGATTATTGAAAATCATCTTTATACAGAGATTTACAAGACGGGAAATCAATCCATTATTTATCAGATGCTAAATACTATTTTTAAAGAAAAAATTAAGAAATTGGAGAACTAATATGAAACTTGAAAAACATTTGATTAAGCTTAATAAACAATTTTCTAACAAGGAGGAAGCTATTTGTTATTGTGGGCAAGTTCTTTATGAGGGTGGATATGTTAATGAAGACTATATTGAAGCCATGATTGAGCGAGATAAAGAGCTATCTGTTTACATGGGTAACTTTATCGCCATACCGCATGGAACAGATGCAGCAAAAAATGATGTCCTCAAGTCTGGTATTACAGTCGTTCAAGTCCCTAGAGGGGTTGATTTTGGGAATGTATCTAACCCTCAAGTGGCAACGGTTCTTTTTGGTATTGCTGGTATTGGTAATGAACACTTAGAAATTATTCAGAAAATTTCTATCTTCTGTGCAGATGTAGATAATGTTCTTAAACTAGCAGATGCTCAGTCAAAAGAGGAAGTGTTGCGCTTATTTGATGCTGTTGAATAATTGAATTTCGTCATTTGTCATCTAGTATATATGTCCCTCAAATAGGAAAAGGAGAAATTGAATGAAACATTCTGTTCATTTTGGTGCCGGTAATATCGGTCGTGGTTTTATAGGTGAAATTCTATTTAAAAATGGTTTCCATATTGATTTTGTGGATGTCAATAATCAGATAATTCATGCTCTAAATGAAAAGGGCAAGTATGAAATTGAAATTGCACAGAAAGGACAGTCTCGTATAGAAGTAACTAATGTGGCTGGCATTAATAGCAAAGAAGATCCTGAGCAAGTCATTGAAGCGATTCAAAAGACGGATATTATTACTACTGCAATCGGACCTAATATACTCCCTTTTATCGCTGAACTTCTAGCCAAAGGAATCGAAGCTCGCCGAGTTGCAGGAAATACACAGGCATTGGATGTTATGGCCTGTGAAAATATGATTGGCGGGTCTCAATTTCTTTATCAAGAAGTCAAGAAATATTTAAGTCCGGAAGGTTTGACATTTGCTGATAACTACATAGGTTTTCCAAATGCTGCAGTAGACAGGATTGTTCCAGCACAAAGTCACGAAGATTCCCTTTTTGTTGTGGTCGAACCCTTTAATGAATGGGTCGTGGAAACCAAGCGTCTTAAAAATCCAGATTTACGTCTAAAAGATGTGCATTATGAAGAAGATTTAGAACCCTTTATTGAGCGAAAACTTTTTTCAGTCAATTCTGGACATGCAACTTCAGCTTACATTGGTGCGCATTATGGTGCCAAGACAATTTTGGAAGCTCTTCAAAATCCTAATATCAAATCTCGGATTGAATCTGTATTAGCTGAAATTCGGAGTCTCTTGATTGCCAAATGGAACTTTGATAAAAAAGAATTGGAGAATTATCACAAAGTCATTATAGAACGGTTTGAAAATCCTTTCATAGTGGACGAAGTTAGTCGCGTAGCTCGTACTCCAATCCGAAAATTAGGCTATAATGAACGATTCATCCGGCCGATACGTGAATTGAAAGAACTCAGTTTGTCATATAAAAACCTACTTAAAACAGTTGGCTATGCCTTTGACTATCGCGATGTAAATGATGAAGAAAGTATTCGATTAGGTGAATTGTTGGCTAAACAATCAGTCAAAGATGTTGTTATACAAGTTACAGGTTTAGACGACCCAGAATTGATTGAGCAAATTGTAGAGTATATTTAATCTTTTTCGAAAATCTCTTCAAATCAGGTTAGCATCCATCTGCAACCTCAAA
>NZ_VMLA01000080.1:0-28464 GCF_013276425.1 Streptococcus sp. 3874
GACGAAGTCAGCTCAAAACACTGTTTTGAGGTTGTAGATAGAACTGACGAAGTCAGCTCAAAACACTGTTTTGAGGTTGCAGATAGAACTGACGAAGTCAGCTCAAAACACCGTTTTGAGGTTGCAGATAGAACTGACGAAGTCAGCTCAAAACACCGTTTTGAGGTTGCAGATAGAACTGACGAAGTCAGCTCAAAACACCGTTTTGAGGTTGCAGATAGAACTGACGAAGTCAGCTCAAAACACCGTTTTGAGGTTGCAGATAGAACTGACGAAGTCAGTAACATATACCTACGGCAAGGCGACGTTGACGCGGTTTGAAGAGATTCTCGAAGAGTTTCAAACATATGCAATTATTTCTGAAAGAGTACAGTTAGGAGAGGGTTATGCCGATTCGAATCGATAGAAAATTACCAGCTGTTGAGATTTTACGGACAGAGAATATCTTTGTCATGGATGATCAACGTGCGGCCCACCAAGATATCCGTCCTTTGAAGATTTTAATTTTAAATCTCATGCCACAGAAAATGGTCACAGAAACCCAGTTGTTGCGCCATTTGGCTAATACGCCCCTGCAATTGGATATTGATTTTCTCTATATGGAGAGCCATCGTTCTAAAACAACTCGTTCAGAGTACATGGAGACCTTTTATAAAACCTTTCCTGAAGTCAAGGATGAGTATTTTGATGGGATGATTATCACGGGTGCTCCAGTTGAGCATTTACCATTTGAGGAAGTGGACTATTGGGAGGAATTTAGCCAGGTGCTTGAGTGGTCCAAGACCCATGTCTATTCGACCCTTTATATCTGTTGGGGGGCTCAGGCTGGTCTTTATCTGCGTTATGGAGTGGAAAAATACCAGATGGACAGTAAGTTATCGGGTATTTATCCTCAGGACACTTTAAAAGAAGGGCACCTTCTTTTAAGAGGCTTTGACGATAGCTATGTTTCCCCTCATTCTCGGCACACGGAGATTTCTAAGGAAGAGGTCTTAAACAAAACCAATCTCGAGATTTTATCAGAGGGTTCTCAGGTTGGGGTTTCGATTTTGGCTAGTCGTGATTTGCGTGAAATTTATAGTTTTGGGCATTTGGAATATGACCGTGATACCTTGGCAAATGAATATTTCCGAGATCGTGATGCAGGTTTGGATCCTCATATTCCAGAAAATTACTTTAAGGATGATGATGTCAACCAGACACCTTGTCTTTGTTGGTCTTCATCAGCAGCCCTCTTTTTCAGTAACTGGGTGAATTATGCGGTCTATCAGGAGACGCCTTTTGACTGGAGAAAAATAGAAGATGATGCATCTACATTTGGGTATTTATAAGAGGAATTATGACATATTTAGACGCTTTTAAATCAGGGAACTTGGTTTTACCGAGTGCCCTGCTCTTGCATTTTAAGGAACTCTTTCCTTCTAGCGACGATTTTCTGGTTTGGCAATTTTTCTATTTGCAAAATACGACAGGCTTAGAAGAAATGTCGCCAAGCCAGATTGCTGAAAGGATTGGCAAGGAAATTTCGGATGTCAACCAGTCCATTTCCAATCTGACGGAGAGGGGACTTCTCCAGTATCGTACTATCGAATTAAATGGCGAAATCGAATTGCTTTTTGATGCTAGTTTGGCTTTGGAACGTTTGGATGACTTGCTTGGAGCTATTGCTTCGAGTTCAGACCAGTTGATACCTCAAAATCATCTTAAGGATTTGGTGGAAACCTTCCAGCAGGAGTTGGGACGCTTGTTGACGCCTTTTGAGATTGAGGATTTGATGAAGACACTAAAGGAAGATGGAACCAGTGCTGACTTGATTAAGGAAGCTCTTCGTGAAGCTGTTTTGAATGGAAAACCAAACTGGAAGTACATCCAGGCGATTTTGAGAAACTGGCGACATGAAGGTATCAAAAGTGTGGCTCAAATCGAGGCTAAGCGGGCAGAAAGAGAAGCAAGCAATCCTCAGTTGACACAGGTATCGGCAGATTTCAGAAATGCTATGGATCTCTGGAAGGATTAATCCATGTCAGCAGGCTTGAAATCCGAGTAAGATTTGCAAGCTGTGTCTAATTGTGATAAAATAAATAGAAAATAAATTGAAAAAAGAGGTATGTGAAATGTCACGTAAACCATTTATCGCTGGTAACTGGAAAATGAACAAAAATCCAGAAGAAGCTAAAGCATTCGTTGAAGCAGTTGCGTCAAAACTTCCTTCATCAGATCTTGTTGAAGCAGGTATCGCTGCTCCAGCTCTTGATTTGACAACAGTTCTTGCTGCGGCAAAAGGTTCAAACCTTAAAGTTGCTGCTCAAAACTGCTACTTTGAAAATGCAGGTGCCTTCACTGGTGAAACAAGCCCACAAGTTTTGAAAGAAATCGGTACTGACTACGTTGTTATCGGTCACTCAGAACGCCGTGACTACTTCCATGAAACTGACGAAGATATCAACAAAAAAGCAAAAGCAATCTTTGCAAACGGTATGCTTCCAATCATCTGTTGTGGTGAGTCACTTGAAACTTACGAAGCTGGTAAAGCTGCTGAATTTGTAGGTGCTCAAGTATCTGCTGCATTGGCTGGATTGACTGCTGAACAAGTTGCTGCATCAGTTATCGCTTACGAACCAATCTGGGCTATCGGTACTGGTAAATCAGCTTCACAAGACGACGCACAAAAAATGTGTAAAGTTGTTCGTGACGTTGTAGCTGCTGACTTTGGTCAAGAAGTTGCAGACAAAGTTCGTGTTCAATACGGTGGTTCTGTTAAACCTGAGAACGTTGCTTCATACATGGCTTGTCCAGACGTTGACGGTGCCCTTGTAGGTGGTGCGTCACTTGAAGCTGAAAGCTTCTTGGCTTTGCTTGACTTTGTAAAATAATCAGTAAGTAGCAAAAGCTAGGTGGAACAGCATTCAGATGTCTGTTCCATTTTTTATAGGAGAGGAAAGATTGAAAACAAAATTTGTATGTATAGGGCTAGCAAGCCTTTGCTTACTTGGCGTAAGAGTTTCAGGAATTGCGGCAGATGAAACAAGTGGAAGCACAGTTTCAGAAAAATCTAGTCTATCAACAGGAACTTCATCAACTAGTAGCAATGAACAGAGAAACAGTGTCTCTGCCCACTGGGATGGAGATTATTATGTAAAGGCTGATGGTTCTAAAGCTCAAAGTGAATGGATTTTTGATAATAACTACAAAGCTTGGTTTTATCTCAAATCAGACGGTCGTTATGCTCAAAATGAGTGGCAGGGCAATTACTACCTGAAATCAGGTGGCTATATGGCTCAAAACGAGTGGCTTTATGATAATAATTACAAGAGTTGGTTTTATCTCAAGTCAGATGGGGCTTATGCTCATCAAGAATGGCAATTGATTGGAAATAAGTGGTACTACTTCAAGAAGTGGGGTTACATGGCTAAAAGCCAATGGCAAGGAAGTTATTTCTTGAACGGTCAAGGTGCCATGATGCAAAATGAATGGCTTTATGATCCAGCCTATTCTGCTTATTTTTATCTCAAATCCGATGGAACTTATGCTAACCAAGAGTGGCAAAAAGTGGGCGGCAAATGGTACTATTTCAAGAAGTGGGGCTATATGGCTCAGAATGAGTGGCAAGGCAACTACTATTTGACTGGAAGTGGTGCCATGGCGACTGATGAAGTGATTATGGATGGCGCTCGCTATATCTTTGCGGCCTCTGGTGAGCTCAAAGAAAAGAAAGATTTGAATGTCGGCTGGGTTCACAGAGATGGTAAACGCTATTTCTTTAATAATAGAGAAGAACAAGTTGGAACCGAACATGCTAAGAAAGTTATTGATATTAGTGAGCACAATGGCCGTATCAATGATTGGAAAAAGGTTATTGATGAAAATGAAGTAGATGGTGTCATTGTTCGTCTAGGTTATAGCGGTAAAGAAGACAAGGAATTGGCGCATAACATTAAGGAGTTAAACCGTCTGGGAATACCTTATGGCGTCTATCTCTATACCTATGCTGAAAATGAGACTGATGCTGAGAATGATGCTGAACAGACCATTGAACTTCTGAAGAAATACAATATGAACTTGTCTTACCCTATCTACTATGATGTTGAGAACTGGGAGTATGTGAATAAAAGTAAGCGTGCTCCGAATGATACAGGTACTTGGGTTAAGATTATCAACAAGTACATGGAGACGATGAAGCAGGCGGGCTATCAAAATGTGTATGTCTATAGCTATCGTAGTTTATTACAGACGCGTTTAAAACACCCAGATATTTTAAAACATGTAAACTGGGTAGCGGCCTATAACAATGCTTTAGAATGGGAAAACCCTCATTATTCAGGAGAAAAAGGTTGGCAATATACCTCTTCTGAATACATGAAAGGAATCCAAGGGCGCGTAGATGTCAGCGTTTGGTATTAAGCTCTGATTAGAAAGAGGGATGTGATAGTAGCACCCTCTTTTTCTTTGTTTTATGATAGTTTATCCTCGAGTAAATTCAAGAACTTGCTCGGAAATGAATCTTATACTCAATGAAANNAGGTTGTAGATAAGACTGATGAAGTCAGTAACTATATCTACGGCAAGGAGACGTTGACGTGGTTTGAAGAGATTTTCGAAGAGTATTATATAGTAGATTGAATATAGACCAGAACATTGCGGTTGCTAAAACATTTTTAGAAATTCATTTGTCTTTCCTAATCGACTTGGTTACATCTTATTTCAATCTATTATAGTCTTGGGGAATTTCTTCAAACCACATCAGCGTGCTCAGTTCTACCTGCGACCTCAAAACTTGTGCTTTGGTCAAGCTGGGTTTGTCTTCCTAGTTTGCTGATGGATTTCCATGGACTATAAGCATCCAGACCTCTTTTTCGTCTTCTAAAGAATTCTTAAATTATCAGTCTATTACAACTTTTCTCATGTGGGTCATTTGGCTTGCTATTGTCTTTCCTTAGTAGTATACTAAGGTAGTAATCATTAAGAAGTGCTTACATAAAAATAATGAATGAGGTAAAATAAAATGGTAGAATTGAAAAAAGAAGCAGCAAAAGATGTCGCAACATTAACAAAAGCAGAGCCAGTAGCATTGGCAAAAACAAAGGAAGTTTTGAATCAAGCTGTTGCTGATTTGTACGTAGCCCACGTTGCTTTGCACCAAGTACACTGGTATATGCGTGGACGCGGTTTTATGGTATGGCATCCAAAAATGGATGAGTACATGGATGCTCTTGATGGTCATTTAGATGAAATCAGCGAACGATTGATTACACTCGGTGGAAGCCCATTCTCTACATTGACAGAGTTCCTTCAAAACAGTGAAATCGAAGAAGAAGCTGGTGAATACCGTAATGTTGAAGAAAGCTTGGAACGTGTTCTAGATATTTATCGCTACCTCATCACTCTTTTTCAAAAAGCGTTGGATGTGACTGACGAAGAAGGCGATGATGTTACAAACGATATTTTTGTTGGTGCTAAGGCTGAACTTGAGAAAACAGTTTGGATGCTTGCCGCAGAACTTGGACAAGCACCTGGTTTGTAAGAAACAAGGCAACATAGATAAATCTGTAGGAAATTTCTTACAGATTTTTTCTATTTTGTAAGCTATTCCAAACCAGTCTTTTTTTGAGTTTTTTGATAGAATAGTACTATCAGTAAAAAGGATGGAAGCATGACTAAGAAAATCGTAGCTATTTGGGCCCAGGATGAAGAGGGTGTGATTGGGAAGGACAATCGCCTACCTTGGCATCTGCCAGCAGAACTGCAACACTTCAAAGAAACAACTCTGAATCATGCTATCTTGATGGGGCGGGTAACCTTTGATGGAATGGGGCGTCGCCTGCTTCCAAAACGGGAAACCCTGATTTTGACGCGTAATTCGGAAGAAAAGATAGATGGGGTTGCTACTTTTCAGGACGTCCAGTCTGTTCTGGACTGGTATCAGGCTCAAGAAAAGAATCTCTACATTATCGGTGGCAAGCAAATTTTTCAGGCTTTCGAACCTTACCTTGATGAAGTGATTGTCACTCACATTCATGCTCGGGTGGAGGGGGATACCTATTTTCCTGAGGAGTTTGACTTATCTCTTTTTGAGACAGTTTCAAGCAAATTCTACGCCAAAGATGAGAAGAATCCTTATGATTTTACCATCCAATATCGCAAGAGAAAGGAAGTCTAATGGAACGGAGTTTATTTGGTTTATTCACGGCTTTTCTGTGTTTCATCTGCCTTCTGGCAGGAGCACAGGCTTTTCGTAAAAAGCGTTACGGGCTTTCTATCCTCCTTTGGTTAAATGCCTTTACCAATCTGGTCAATAGTATTCATGCTTTTTACATGACCTTATTTTAGATAGAATGACAGTATAGAATGGAAGGAAATCATGTCTACAAATAGAAAAAATGATATGATGGTTTATTGCTCATTTTGTGGCAAAAACCAAGAAGAAGTACAAAAAATAATCGCTGGCAACAATGCTTTTATTTGTAATGAGTGCGTGGAGTTAGCTCAGGAAATCATTCGAGAAGAATTGGTTGAGGAAGTCTTGGCAGACTTGTCTGAGGTGCCAAAACCAATTGAACTCCTCCATATCTTGAACCACTATGTAATCGGTCAAGATCGTGCCAAGCGTGCCTTGGCAGTGGCGGTTTACAACCACTACAAACGTATCAATTTCCACGATACGCGTGAAGAGTCGGAAGATGTAGATTTGCAGAAGTCAAACATCTTGATGATTGGCCCAACTGGTTCAGGGAAAACTTTCCTTGCTCAGACCTTGGCTAAGAGCTTGAATGTGCCTTTTGCGATTGCGGATGCAACAGCTCTGACGGAGGCTGGTTATGTGGGTGAGGACGTGGAAAATATCCTTCTCAAACTCTTGCAGGCTGCTGACTTTAACATTGAACGTGCAGAGCGTGGGATTATCTACGTGGATGAAATTGACAAGATTGCCAAGAAGAGCGAGAATGTTTCTATCACACGTGATGTTTCTGGTGAAGGGGTGCAACAAGCCCTTCTCAAGATTATCGAGGGAACTGTTGCTAGCGTACCGCCTCAAGGTGGACGCAAGCATCCACAACAAGAGATGATTCAAGTGGATACTAAAAATATCCTCTTCATCGTGGGTGGTGCCTTTGATGGTATTGAAGAAATTGTCAAGCAACGTCTTGGAGAAAAAGTCATCGGATTTGGTCAAAACAATAAGGCGATTGACGAAAACAGCTCTTACATGCAAGAAATCATCGCAGAAGATATTCAAAAATTCGGGATTATCCCTGAGTTGATTGGACGCTTGCCTGTCTTTGCAGCTCTTGAACAGTTGACAGTAGATGATTTGGTTCGTATCTTGAAAGAGCCAAGAAATGCTTTGGTCAAACAGTACCAAACCTTGCTATCTTATGATGATGTCGAGTTGGAATTTGACGACGAAGCCCTACAAGAGATTGCTAATAAAGCCATCGAACGGAAGACAGGGGCGCGTGGACTTCGCTCCATCATAGAAGAAACCATGCTAGATGTCATGTTTGAAGTACCGAGTCAGGAAAATGTGAAATTGGTTCGCATCACAAAAGAAGCTGTCGATGGAACGGATAAACCAATCCTAGAAACAGCTTAGAGGTGACTATGGAGCTGAATACACACAATGCTGAAATCTTGCTCAGTGCGGCGAATAAGTCCCACTATCCGCAGGATGAACTACCAGAGATTGCCCTAGCAGGGCGTTCAAATGTTGGCAAGTCTAGCTTTATCAATACTATGCTGAATCGTAAGAATCTGGCTCGTACGTCAGGGAAACCTGGGAAAACCCAGCTTCTCAACTTTTTTAACATTGACGACAAGATGCGCTTTGTGGATGTGCCTGGTTATGGTTATGCCCGTGTTTCCAAAAAGGAACGTGAAAAGTGGGGGCGCATGATTGAGGAGTACCTAACGACTCGGGAAAATCTCCGTGCGGTAGTCAGTTTAGTTGACCTTCGTCATGACCCGTCAGCAGATGATGTACAGATGTACGAATTTCTTAAGTATTATGAGATTCCAGTCATCGTTGTGGCGACTAAGGCGGACAAGATTCCTCGTGGTAAATGGAACAAGTACGAATCAGCAATCAAAAAGAAATTAAACTTTGACCCAAGTGACGACTTCATTCTCTTTTCATCTGTCAGCAAGGCAGGGATGGATGAGGCTTGGGATGCAATCTTAGAAAAATTGTGAGGAAAAGAAAATGGCAAAAACAATTCATACAGACAAAGCTCCAAAGGCTATCGGACCATATGTTCAAGGAAAAATCGTTGGCAACCTTTTGTTTGCTAGTGGTCAAGTTCCTCTCTCTCCTGAAACTGGGGAAATCGTTGGAGAAACGATTCAAGAACAGACAGAACAAGTCTTGAAAAACATTGGTGCTATTTTGGCAGAAGCAGGAACAGACTTTGACCATGTTGTTAAAACAACTTGCTTCTTGAGCGATATGAACGACTTCGTTCCTTTTAATGAGGTTTACCAAACGGCCTTTAAAGAGGAATTTCCAGCTCGTTCAGCTGTGGAGGTAGCTCGTCTTCCTCGTGATGTAAAAGTCGAAATCGAAGTCATCGCAGAGATTGGATAAGCTAGTTGAAGTTTGGTGTTGCCAAACTTCTTTTGATATAAGGAGAAAAAGATGACAAAGAAACAACTTCACTTGGTGATTGTGACAGGAATGAGTGGTGCAGGGAAAACCGTAGCCATTCAGTCTTTCGAGGATCTAGGTTATTTTACCATTGATAATATGCCGCCAGCCCTCTTGCCTAAGTTTTTGCAGCTGGTTGAAACTAAGGAAGACGATCCTAAGTTGGCCTTGGTAGTGGATATGCGTAGCCGTTCTTTCTTCTCGGAGATTCAAGCTGTTTTGGATGAGTTGGAAAACAAGGAAGAACTGGACTTTAAAATTCTCTTTTTGGATGCAGCTGATAAGGAATTGGTCGCTCGTTACAAGGAAACCAGACGGAGTCACCCATTAGCAGCAGATGGACGAATTTTAGATGGAATTAAGCTGGAACGTGAACTCTTGGCGCCTTTGAAAAATATGAGCCAAAATGTGGTGGATACAACTGAACTCACTCCTCGTGAGCTACGTAAAACCCTTGCAGAGCAGTTTTCAGATCAAGAACAAGCCCAGTCTTTCCGTATCGAAGTCATGTCTTTCGGCTTTAAATATGGAATCCCAATTGATGCAGACTTGGTTTTTGATGTGCGCTTTTTGCCAAATCCATATTACCTTCCAGAGCTGAGAAACCAAACGGGTGTGGATGAACCTGTTTATGACTATGTCATGAATCATCCTGAGTCGGAAGATTTTTATCAGCATTTATTGGCCTTGATTGAGCCGATTTTGCCAAGTTACCAAAAGGAAGGGAAGTCTGTTTTGACTATTGCCATGGGATGTACGGGTGGGCAACACCGTAGTGTGGCTTTTGCCAAACGCTTGGCGCAGGACTTATCCAAGAATTGGCCTGTTAATGAAGGGCATCGCGACAAAGACCGAAGAAAGGAAACGGTAAACCGTTCATGAGAAAACCAAAGATAACGGTGATTGGTGGAGGTACTGGGATCCCCGTCATTCTTAAAAGTCTGCGTGAAAAAGATGTGGAAATCGCTGCTATCGTAACGGTGGCGGATGATGGTGGTTCATCAGGTGAACTCCGAAAAAATATGCAGCAATTGACACCGCCAGGTGATCTTCGTAATGTCCTTGTGGCCATGTCGGATATGCCTAAGTTTTATGAGAAAGTCTTTCAGTATCGCTTTTCCGAGGATGCGGGAGCCTTTGCTGGCCATCCGTTGGGAAATCTCATTATCGCTGGCCTGTCAGAAATGCAGGGGTCGACCTATAATGCCATGCAGTTATTGAGCAAATTTTTCCATACAACTGGGAAGATTTATCCTTCCAGTGACCATCCTTTGACCTTGCATGCAGTCTTTCAAGATGGGACAGAAGTGGCTGGATAGAGTCATATTGCAGACCATCCAGGCATGATTGACCATGTCTATGTGACCAATGCCCTAAACGATGATACGCCTCTGGCCAGCCGTCGAGTAGTGCATACCATCCTTGAAAGTGACATGATTGTCCTAGGGCCAGGTTCCCTCTTTACCTCTATTTTGCCCAATATCGTGATTAAGGAAATTGGGCGGGCTCTTTTGGAAACTAAGGCAGAAATTGCCTATGTCTGCAATATCATGACCCAACGTGGGGAGACGGAACACTTTACAGATAGGGACCACGTGGAAGTCTTGCATCGTCACCTTGATCGCCCTTTTATCGACACTGTCTTGGTGAATATTGAAAAAGTGCCTCAGAAATACATGAATTCCAACCGGTTTGATGAATACTTGGTGCAGGTGGAACATGATTTTGCAGGTCTTTGTAAGCAAGTTCCGCGTGTGATTTCATCCAACTTCCTTCGTCTGGAAAATGGCGGTGCCTTCCACGATGGGAATTTGATTGTGGATGAATTGATGCGGATTATACAGGTGAGAAAATGAGTTTCACAGTAGCAGTAAAAGAAGAAATCCTGGGTCAGCACCATCTAAGCCGACATGAATTATCTGCCATTATCAAGATGTCTGGTAGCATCGGTCTCTCGACTTCGGGCCTGACCTTGTCCGTTGTGACAGAAAATGCCAAACTGGCTCGTCACCTCTATGAATCCTTTCTCCATTTCTATGAAATCAAATCGGAAATTCGTCACCACCAACGGAGCAATCTTCGCAAGAATCGGGTCTATACCGTTTTTACAGATGAAAAGGTGCAGGACTTGTTGAGTGATTTGCACTTGGCAGACTCCTTTTTTGGTTTGGAAACAGGTATTGATGAGGAGATTTTATCAGACGAGGAAGCAGGCCGTGCCTATCTCTGTGGCGCTTTCTTGGCAAATGGAAGTATTCGTGACCCTGAGTCAGGCAAGTACCAGTTGGAAATCAGTTCTGTTTATCTGGACCACGCGCAAGGGATTGCCTCCCTTCTCCAGCAGTTTTTACTGGATGCCAAGGTACTTGAGCGTAAGAAGGGGGCTGTAACCTATCTCCAGCGTGCCGAAGATATTATGGACTTTCTTATAGTAATCGGAGCCATGCAGGCGCGTGATGATTTTGAGAGAGTAAAGATTTTGCGGGAAACTCGTAATGACCTCAATCGGGCCAATAATGCCGAGACAGCTAATATTGCTCGGACAGTCTCTGCCAGCATGAAGACCATCAACAATATCAGCAAAATCAAAGATATTATGGGCTTAGAAAATTTGCCAGTAGATTTGCAGGAAGTAGCGCAGTTGCGGATTCAGCACCCAGACTACTCTATCCAACAGTTGGCAGATAGCCTCAGCACCCCTCTGACCAAAAGTGGTGTCAACCATAGACTTAGAAAGATAAATAAATTAGCCGATGAATTATAAAACCACGAATCCTATGTGACTCGTGGTTCTTTTTTATAAACTGGTAGAGTGTTTTGGTTGTACTTTTTGTTCAGGGTCAATGTAGTTGATAGCGTTGTTGACAGCAGTTGGAGCTTCTCCGAGGCCTGTCGCAATCAGATCAATTTTTCCGTCATAGTAGCAGCAGTCACCGATAGCATAGATACCTGCTTGGCTGGATTCTTGTTTGCTGTTGACGATAATCTTGTGACGGTTGAGGTCGAGCCCCCAGTTTTTAAGGTTACCGACAGAAGATTTGAAACCATAGTTGACAAAGAGGTGGTCTAGGTCAATGGTTTCAGTTTCATCAGATTTGACTTTTGTGATTTCAAGTTTATCAAGTGTTTTTCCATTTCCAAGGAGTTGGCCAGGGGCGAATGGTGTCTTGATGGTTACAGATGATTCTTGCAAGGCTTGAACACTGTGTTCCAAGGCACGGAAATTATCTCTGCGGTGAACAAGGGTAGTTGGTGCGATTTTTTCAAAAGCCAAAGCCCAATCCACAGCCGAGTCTCCCCCACCAAGAATCGTCACTTTCTTACCAGCGTATTGCTGAATGTTAGAAACGTGGTAGTGGATATTTTCATAGCCCTCAACCCCTTCAAGTTCCAGCGGACGTGGTTTGAAGGCACCGCCACCCATAGCGATGATAACTGTTTTAGTCAGGTGACTTCCTTTAGAAGTTGTGATGGCAAATTCTTCTTCTTGTTTGTCAATCTCAAGAACCGTTTCATTGAGATGAATAGGGGTATCAAATCCATTTAGCTGTTCAATCAAGCGGTTAGTCAACTCTTCTCCAGTCAGGTTTGGGAAGCCTGGTACGTCTAGGATTTCCTTTTCAGGGTAGAGAATAGCAGGTTGTCCACCTAGCTGGGGAAGAGAGTCGATGATTTGAACCTTGGCTTGGCGTAGGTGGGCATAAAAGGCTGCAAAAAGCCCGACAGGACCACCACCCACAATGGTAATATCATAGAGTTGAGACATAGTTTCTCCTTTGTTTTTTCTAGTCAGTTTATTTTATCATATTTTTGTTCAATGTAAAATGGACTAGGATAGGGAAAAAAATGCCAGAAAATGGTATAATAGGACGAAAGTGTTTTGATAGGGAGGATATCAGGGATGAATTTTCAAAAATTATCCAATCTGCAATATTGGACCAGTTTGTTTGCAAGTCCATGGACGATAGCTATCAATCTGATTGATATTTTGATTGTTGCTTATATTTTATACCATTTTACAAAAGCTATTGCAGGAACCAAGATTATGATTTTGGTACGTGGAGTTTTGGTGTTTATTTTAGCTCAAATCCTTGCAAATATGATTGGTTTGACTACGATTTCTTGGTTAATCAATCAAATTATTACTTATGGAGTTATTGCGGCGGTTGTTATCTTCTCTCCAGAGATTCGGACTGGTTTGGAACGTTTGGGAAGAGCGACAGATTTCTTTTCCAATGCCCCTATTAGTGCTGAGGAACAGATGATTCGTGCCTTTGTTAAGTCTGTTGAATACATGAGTCCTCGTAAAATCGGGGCCTTGGTTGCTATTCAGCGTGTACGTACCTTGCAGGAGTATATTTCGATAGGAATTCCCTTGGATGCTAAGATTTCTGCAGAACTTCTCATTAACATTTTTATTCCCAACACTCCCCTACATGATGGTGCGGTGATTATCAGAGAAGAACGTATCGCTGTGACGTCTGCCTATCTGCCCTTGACAGAAAGTACAGGAATTTCCAAGGAATTTGGAACTAGACACCGGGCGGCTATTGGTTTATCAGAAGTCTCAGATGCCTTGACTTTTGTCGTATCAGAGGAAACGGGAGGAATTTCGATAACCTATAATGGAAGCTTTAAGCACAACCTAACACTTGATGAATTTGAAACAGAATTACGTGAAATCTTACTTCCAAAAGAGGAAGCAGGTCTTAGTTTTAAAGAACGATTGCTAGGAGGATGGAAACATGAGAAAAAATAGTTTATACATCATATCCTCACTCTTTTTTGCTTGTGTCCTATTTGTCTATGCTACGGCGACGAATTTTCAAAACAGTACCAGTGCTAGGCAGGTAAAAACGGAAACCTATACGAATACAGTAACAAATGTCCCTATCGACATACGCTATAATAGTGATGAGTATTTTATTAGCGGTTTTGCTTCAGAAGTATCAGTGGTCTTGACTGGTGCAAATCGCCTATCGCTAGCTAGTGAAATGCAAGAAAGCACACGTAAATTCAAGGTTACTGCTGACCTAACAGATGCCAGTGTTGGAACGATTGAAGTTCCTTTGAGCATTGAAGATTTACCCAATGGGCTGACTGCTGTGGCGACTCCGCAAAAAATTACAGTCAAGATTGGTAAGAAGGCTCAGAGGAATAAGGTAAAGGTTGTACCAGAGATTGACCCTAGTCAAATTGATAGTCGGGTACAGATTGAAAATGTCATGGTGTCAGATGAAGAAGTGTCGATTACGAGTGACCAAGAGACATTGGATAGAATTGATAAGATTATCGCTGTCTTGCCAACTAGCGAACGCATAACAGGTAATTACAGTGGTTCAGTACCTTTGCAGGCAATCGACCGCAATGGTGTTGTCTTACCGGCAGTTATCACTCCCTTTGATACAACAATGAAGGTGACTACAAAACCAGTAGCACAAAGTTCAAGCACATCAAATTCAACTACAAGCAGTTCATCGGAGACATCTTCGTCAACGAAAGCAACTAGTTCAAAAACGAATTAAAAATAGAAAAAGGATTTTATAAAAATGGGTAAATATTTTGGGACTGATGGAGTCCGTGGAGAAGCTAATGTAGAACTTACTCCAGAATTAGCTTTTAAGCTAGGACGTTTTGGAGGCTATGTTCTGAGTCAACATGAAACGGAAGCACCGAAAGTCTTTGTAGGACGTGACACCCGTATTTCAGGGGAAATGCTAGAATCTGCCTTGGTGGCAGGTCTCCTCTCTGTGGGGATTCACGTATACAAATTAGGCGTTCTGGCAACACCAGCAGTAGCTTATTTGGTTAAAACTGAGGGAGCTAGTGCGGGTGTCATGATTTCTGCTAGCCACAACCCAGCCCTTGATAACGGAATCAAGTTCTTTGGCGGTGATGGCTTCAAACTAGATGATGAAAAAGAAGCAGAAATTGAAGCCTTGCTAGATGCTGCAGAAGACACTCTGCCACGTCCAAGTGCTGAAGGCTTGGGAACCTTGGTAGATTACCCAGAAGGCTTGCGTAAGTATGAAGGCTACCTTGTTTCAACTGGAACTCCTCTTGATGGAATGAAGGTTGCCTTGGATACAGCTAATGGTGCAGCTTCTACCAGTGCCCGTCAAATCTTTGCAGACCTTGGAGCTCAATTGACGGTTATCGGGGAAACACCAGATGGTCTTAACATCAATCTTAATGTTGGTTCAACTCACCCAGAAGCTCTTCAAGAAGTGGTCAAAGAAAGCGGATCAGCTATTGGTTTGGCCTTTGACGGAGACAGTGACCGTTTGATTGCTGTCGATGAGAATGGGGACATCGTCGATGGTGATAAGATTATGTACATCATCGGGAAATACCTTTCTGAAAAAGGACAATTGGCTCAAAATACAATCGTGACAACTGTTATGTCCAACCTTGGCTTCCACAAGGCCTTGGACCGCGAAGGTATTAACAAGGTAGTAACTGCAGTTGGCGACCGCTATGTTGTTGAAGAAATGAGAAAATCAGGCTACAATCTTGGTGGTGAACAGTCTGGTCACGTCATCTTGATGGATTACAATACAACAGGTGATGGTCAATTATCCGCTGTCCAATTGACAAAAATCATGAAGGAAACTGGTAAGAGCTTGTCAGAGTTGGCAGCAGAAGTAACCATCTATCCACAAAAATTAGTCAATATCCGAGTGGAAAATGCCATGAAGGAAAAGGCTATGGAAGTGCCAGCTATCAAGGCTATCATCGAGAAGATGGAAGAAGAAATGGCAGGGAATGGTCGTATCTTAGTACGCCCAAGTGGAACAGAGCCCCTCTTGCGTGTTATGGCAGAAGCGCCTACCACAGAAGAAGTTGACTACTATGTTGATACCATCGCAGACGTAGTTCGAGCTGAAATTGAGATGGACTAAAACTTAGAAAACTAGATGAAAATAAAAAATTATGGTACAATAGCTTATAATATTGTAGCCGAGGGAGAAAGATATGAATCTTAAACGTGAACAAGAATTTGTTAGTCAGTATCATTTTGATGCGCGTAATTTTGAATGGGAAAATGAAAATGGAGCTCCTGAAACTAAGGTGGATGTGAACTTCCAATTGCTCCAACATAATCAAGAAAATCAAGTGACTTCCTTGATTGTCATCTTGACATTTATGATTGTATTTGATAAGTTTGTCATCAGTGGAACCATTTCACAGGTAAATCATATCGATGGCCGTATTGTCAATGAACCAAGTGAATTGAGCCAAGAAGAAGTGGAAACTTTGGCTCGTCCATGTTTGAATATGCTCAACCGTTTGACTTACGAAGTAACTGAAATTGCATTAGACTTACCAGGAATCAATTTGGAGTTCTAATATGAAACTAGCTGTTATCACAGATTCTTCTGCCTATCTCAGTGCAGAGACCTTGCAAAGAGAAGATTTGTATGTCTTGGATATTCCTGTCAATATTGATGGTGAGGAGTATGTCGAAGGCATCAATCTGACTGCTGAGGAATTTTACCCAAAAATGGCTCAGGCTTCTGAATTGCCTAAGACCAGTCAACCAAGTATTGCCAAGTTAGATGAGATCTTAACTTCGCTCAAAGAACAAGGTTATACACATGCCTTGGGGCTGTTCCTATCTTCTGGAATTTCAGGTTTTTACCAAAATATTCAGTATATGGTGGATGACTATGAAGGTTTAACCATTGCTTTCCCAGACACTTTGATTACAAGCGCTCCCCTAGGCATCATGGTTGAAAGCGTCTTTAACTGGCGAGATCAGGGCGATGATTTTGCTATCATTCAGGATAAGCTAGCTATTCAAATCAGCCGTACGTCAGCTTTTATCATGGTAGATGACCTGGATCATTTGGTAAAAGGTGGGCGCCTTTCAAATGGGGCTGCCATTTTGGGCAATTTGCTTAGCATTAAGCCAATCCTTTATTTTAACGATCAAGGTGTGATTGAAGTTTACGAAAAAGTTCGTACGGAAAAGAAAGCAACCAAGCGCTTGATTGAAATCATCAAGGAAACAACGGCTTCAGGCCAATATCGGGTCATTGTCATTCATGGGAATGCTCCTGAAAAGGCTGAAGAATTGCGTCAGCACTTGATTGAATCTGGATTAAGTTCAGATGTTTCGCTTGCTACATTCGGTAGTGTCATTGGAACCCACCTAGGAGCAGGAAGTATTGCTCTGGGTTATATTCCAGTGATTTAGTTGGCACTTTTAGGCTAGTTAAGATGCCTTGTATCTTAGCAATTGAACACGGACTACCTGCCTCTTGAAAAAAGATGCCTGTCTTGCCTTTCGTGGGAAGTCAGCGCCATTCCCTATTTTTCATGGGTAGCTAACGTCCTTTGTATCTTAGACAGGAGTAGAGATGAGTATTCGAGTAATTATTGCTGGTTTTAAGGGAAAGATGGGTCAAGCTGCTTGTCAGATGGTCTTGGCTGATCCAGACTTGGACTTGGTAGCAGTTTTGGATCCTTTTGAGTCTGAGTCAGAATGGCAGGGAATTCCTGTTTTCAAGGATAAGGCTGATTTAGCAGGCTTTGAAGCGGATGTTTGGGTAGATTTTACAACTCCAGCTGTTGCCTATGAAAATACACGCTTTGCTCTTGAAAATGGCTTTGCTCCAGTAGTTGGAACGACTGGTTTCACGAGTGAAGAAATTACAGAGCTAAAAGTATTTTCTCGTGCCCAAGATTTGGGTGGCTTGATCGCTCCAAATTTTGCCTTGGGTGCTGTCTTGCTTATGCAATTTGCAAGGCAGGCTGCTAAATATTTCCCCAATGTGGAGATTATCGAGCTCCATCATGACAAGAAAAAGGATGCTCCGAGTGGAACAGCTATTAAAACGGCTGAGTTAATGGCAGAAGTTCGAGAGTCTATTCAGCAAGGTGCGCCTGATGAGGAAGAATTGATTGCAGGTGCCCGTGGTGCTGACTTTGATGGCATGCGGATTCACTCAGTTCGTTTACCAGGCTTGGTAGCCCATCAGGAAGTCATCTTTGGCAATCAGGGAGAAGGATTGACGCTCCGTCATGACTCCTATGATCGCAGCTCCTTCATGACAGGGGTGAATTTGGGAATTAAAGAAGTTGTCAAGCGTCATGAGCTTGTCTATGGATTAGAACACTTATTATGAGATTAACGCAAATGCCTTCTGAATTTCAGAAGGCTTTACCAGTATTAGAAAAAATTAAAGAAGCAGGTTTTGAGGCCTATTTTGTTGGAGGTTCTGTTCGAGATGCCCTTCTCAATCGCCCTATCCATGATGTGGATATTGCGACGTCTTCTTATCCAGAAGAGACCAAGCAGATTTTTCCGCGAACAGCCGATATCGGAATCGAGCATGGAACCGTCTTGGTCTTAGATGGGGATGAGGAGTATGAGGTAACCACCTTTCGGACAGAGGATGTCTATGTGGACTATCGCAGACCCAGTGCGGTTTCTTTTGTTCGCTCGCTAGAAGAAGACCTTAAGCGCCGTGATTTTACAGTCAATGCCTTTGCCTTGGACGAGACAGGGGAAATCATTGACTTGTTTCATGGTTTAGAAGATTTGGAAAAGCAAGTCTTACGAGCGGTTGGAGTGGCTAGTGAGCGTTTCAACGAAGATGCTCTACGAATTATGCGTGGTTTCCGTTTTCAGGCTAGTCTTGGCTTTGAACTTGAGCCAGAAACCTTTAAAGCTATGAAGACATTGACGCCACTTTTGGAGAAAATTTCTGTGGAGCGTATCTTCGTTGAGTTTGATAAACTCTTGCTGGCTCCATTTTGGAGAAGGGGCTTGGCTTCCATGATTGAGAGTCAAGCTTATGACTATCTCCCTGATCTGGCATCTAGCCAAGACAAACTTAACAGACTGTTTGATTTAGAGACTGATTTCACCTTTGAATCTTCAGAGCAAGCTTGGGCGGCTCTACTGTGGGCTTTGGAGATTGAAAATGCGCAGCCATTTTTGAAAGCTTGGAAGACCTCACGTCAGTTTGCCAAGCAAGTTCAGGATTTGCTGACTATTTTGGCCTTGCGTGAAAAGGGAGAATTGAGCAAGCGCGATTGTTATCGCTTTGACTTGGAGTTGCTTTTACAGGCTGAAAATCTTCGTCAGACCCAGGGAAAACCAGTCAACCCACAAGTCATAACAGAAACCTATCAGAGTTTGACCATTCATGACAAGAAAGAAATTCAGATTAATGGTGGCATTTTGATCAAGGAATATGGTTATCAGCCGGGACCAGACTTGGGAGAGATTTTAACAGAGATTGAGTATGCCATTGTCGATGGAGAATTGGAAAATGACCGACAAGCCATCCATGCTTATCTGAGGGAGAAGAAATGAGTGATTTTATCGTTGAAAAACTAAGTAAATCTGTCGGTGATAAGACCGTTTTTAGGGATATTTCCTTTATCATCCATGACCTAGACAGAATTGGTTTGATTGGTGTCAATGGAACAGGGAAGACCACCCTTTTAGATGTTCTTTCTGGCGTTTCTGGCTTTGATGGGGATGTCAGTCCCTTTTCGGCTAAGAATGATTACCAGATTGGTTATTTGACTCAAGATCCTGATTTTGATGATAGCAAGACGGTCTTGGATACGGTTCTTTCCAGCGACCTCAAGGAAATCCAGCTCATTCGTGAGTATGAGTTGATCATGCTCAACTACAGTGAGGACAAGCAGGCTCGTTTGGAACGGGTCATGGCTGAAATGGACTCTCTCCAAGCTTGGGAAATCGAGAGTCAGGTCAAGACTGTTCTCAGCAAGCTGGGGATTCAGGACTTATCTACTCCTGTTGGGGAATTGTCAGGTGGTCTAAGAAGACGGGTCCAGTTGGCGCAAGTTCTTCTTGGTAATCACGACCTCTTGCTTTTGGATGAGCCGACCAACCATCTGGACATTGCGACCATCGAGTGGCTGACCCTCTTTTTGAAAAATTCTAAGAAGACCGTCCTTTTTATTACCCACGACCGTTATTTCCTAGACGCTTTGTCAACTCGGATTTTCGAGTTGGATCGAGCTGGATTGACCGAGTATCAAGGGAATTATCAGGACTATGTTCGCCTTAAGGCGGAACAGGACGAGCGCGATGCAGCTCTTCTCCACAAAAAAGAACAACTCTATAAGCAGGAATTGGCCTGGATGCGTAGACAACCGCAGGCGCGTGCAACCAAGCAACAAGCTCGTATCAATCGTTTCCACGACTTGAAGAAAGAAGTTTCAGGCAGTACTGCTGAGACAGACTTGACCATGAACTTTGAAACCAGTCGGATTGGGAAGAAAGTCATCGAGTTTCAGGATGTTTCCTTTGCCTATGATGATAAGCCAATTTTACAGAATTTTAATCTCTTGGTGCAGGCTAAAGATCGTATTGGAATTGTTGGGGACAACGGTGTTGGGAAATCGACCCTGCTCAACCTGATTGCAGGCAGTCTTGAGCCGACAACAGGACAAGTTGTGATTGGGGAAACTGTTCGCATTGCCTATTTCTCTCAGCAAATTGAGGGCTTGGATGAAAGCAAGCGAGTTATCAATTACTTGCAGGAAGTGGCAGAAGAGGTCAAGACCAGCGGTGGTTCTACGACTTCGATTGCAGAGTTGCTGGAGCAGTTCCTTTTCCCACGTTCGACGCATGGAACCTTAATTGAGAAATTGTCTGGGGGAGAGAAAAAACGTCTTTATCTCCTCAAACTGCTTTTGGAGAAACCAAATGTTCTTCTCTTGGACGAACCGACTAATGATTTGGATATTGCAACCTTGACAGTTTTGGAGAATTTCTTGCAAGGCTTTGCTGGTCCAGTTTTGACTGTTAGTCACGACCGCTATTTCTTGGATAAGGTAGCGACTAAGATTCTCGCTTTTGAGGATGGCAAGATTCGTCCTTTCTTTGGTCATTATACCGATTATCTTGATGAAAAAGCCTTTGAAACAGATATGGCCAATCAAGTTCAAAAGTCTGAAAAGGAGAAGGTCGTCAAGGTCAGAGAAGACAAGAAGCGCATGACCTATCAAGAAAAGCAGGAGTGGGCAAGTATTGAAGGTGATATTGAAACCTTGGAAAACCGTATCGCTGCTATTGAAGAGGAAATGCAGGCTAACGGCTCTGACTTTGGTAAGCTGGCTACTCTCCAAAAAGAATTGGATGAGAAAAATGAAGCACTCCTTGAAAAATACGAACGCTATGAGTATCTCAGTGACTTTGATAGTTAGAAGAATAGAAAAAGCCCGTCTCATGACAGGATTTCTCTATTCTTTTTTTGTTTCCTGGTGGAAGACATTTTGCCAAGTTTCGTGGCGACGCCAGATACTGGTATGGACGATACCATCTAATTCATAGCAGATGAGTTTGGTCTTTTGACTGATGGAAGTGATTTGGATGTCCTTGATAGCTGAATTCAAGTCTTTTTCTGCTTTATAGGCCTCTTTATCCATCTGCTTTCCGTCTTGGCGAATATAGACAAAATCGTCAGCTAAGAGTTCTTCCAGTTGATTTCCTTGGTCAATCAATTGTTCACGCATGAGCAATTTTTTATAGACATTGTCTAAAATTTCATCCTCAGGGATAGGCGCTGGCTCAATATGGACATCGGTATCAAAAACCCCAAAACGTTCCTCCAGCATAGACTCGACCTGATCCGCGATTTCATGACTCTCAAAAACAGACAGGTCAGGGTTCATCTCTAGCGTAATATCCAGGTAGATGTTGCTACCGTAGGTACGACCTCTTTGGGACTTAACCTTGCTGATTTTGGGAATTTCCATGATGGCCTTTTGATAATCCTCAAGCAGACGGTCGTCAAAGCCATCCGAAAGGCTAAAGGAAGACTCGATGAAGATATCATAGGCAGTCTTTAAGATAAAGAAAGTGATGATGATAGCAACCAGTTTATCCACAATGGGATAATTGAAACTACTAGCTAGGATGGCAATGGTGGTTCCAAGTGAGGTGACAGCATCAGAAAGATTGTCCTTTGCTGCGGCCTTCAGTGCCTTGGAGTTGGATTTCTTACTGAGGCGAGTATTGTAGAGATAGACCACAAACATGATCGCTGCAGACATAATTCCTAGAGTTGCACCCAGAGGATCAATGACCGTTTCTTCACGACTGAGAATCTTTTGAATGGTATCCCTTAGAACATCAAAGCCAACATAGAACATGATGATGGAAGTGATTAAGCTAGCCAAATCCTCAATCTTCCAGTGGCCAAAACGGTGGTCTTGGTCAGCAGGCTGGCGTGCCATCCTGATTCCAATCAAGAGGGCCACATTTCCAATGATGTCCGACACGTTGTTGAAACCATCGGCCACCAAACTGGATGAATGAAGAAGATGGCCAGTAGCCAATTTCGCTGCAGACAAGAGCAGGTAGGTTGAAATACTGATAATGGCACCACGTTCAGCTAACTTGAGATTTGAGATAGATTGCTTCATTCAACTTCCTTTCTAGTCATATAGCATTCTACCATTATACTGGTTTTCAAGGGAAAATTCAAATAAGGTAGTTTTTACTCTTTTAAAACTACCCAAAATTTGGTATAATAGTACTACTCAAGGGAGTAGCTGGCAGAAACCTGTGATAGTGTCGTCATTCCGAATTTTATACTGAAAAGTATGTTTTCCGGCCCTATCTTAAATAGCGAGACTTGTTATGATTAACAGGTCTCTTTTTGTTTGTCGTGAAAAGATGCGATGAGGGAAAAGAGAGTCTGTTTTGCACACAATGTCAAGGAGGAGACACATGTCAAAAGAACAAGAACGCCAAGCGTTTTACACTCAGAGTCCTGAAGAGGTCTTGAAGGCTGTGGATGCGACCGAGCAAGGTTTGTCATCAAGTGAGGCGGAAAAGCGCCTTGCCGAATTTGGCCACAATGAACTCGAAGAAGGCGAGAAACGATCAATCCTGGTCAAATTCATCGAGCAATTTAAGGATTTGATGATTATCATCCTAGTTGCAGCAGCAATCTTGTCAGTCGTGACTTCTGGTGGGGAAGATATCGCAGATGCCATTATCATTTTAGCCGTGGTTATCATTAACGCTGCCTTTGGTGTTTACCAAGAAGGAAAAGCAGAAGAAGCTATCGAAGCCCTCAAATCCATGTCTAGTCCAGCTGCCCGCGTTCTGCGTGATGGGCACATGACTGAGATTGACTCTAAAGAATTGGTACCTGGAGATATCGTTGCCCTTGAAGCTGGTGACGTAGTACCAGCAGACCTACGTTTGCTAGAAGCCAACTCTCTTAAGATCGAAGAGGCTGCTCTGACAGGTGAGTCTGTACCGGTTGAAAAAGACTTGACAGTCGAGCTTGCGACAGATGCTGGTATTGGTGACCGTGTCAATATGGCCTTCCAAAACTCAAACGTAACCTACGGTCGTGGGATGGGAGTTGTTGTCAATACAGGTATGTACACGGAAGTTGGTCATATCGCGGGCATGCTTCAAGACGCTGATGAGACGGATACACCCCTCAAACAAAACTTGAACAACCTTTCTAAGGTCTTGACCTATGCAATCTTGGTCATTGCCCTTGTTACTTTTGTAGTGGGTGTCTTCATTCAAGGGAAGGATCCACTTGGTGAGTTGTTGACTTCTGTTGCCCTTGCCGTTGCAGCCATTCCAGAAGGACTTCCTGCTATCGTGACCATCGTTCTTTCCCTTGGTACTCAAGTTTTAGCCAAACGACATTCCATCGTTCGTAAGTTGCCAGCAGTTGAAACACTTGGTTCAACTGAAATCATCGCTTCTGATAAGACTGGTACGCTGACCATGAACAAGATGACAGTTGAAAAAATCTTCTACGATGCAGTCCTACATGACTCAGCTGATGACATTGAACTGGGTCTTGAAATGCCCCTCCTTCGTTCAGTTGTCTTGGCCAATGATACGAAAATCGATGTGGAAGGCAACCTGATTGGTGATCCAACCGAAACAGCCTTTATCCAGTATGCCTTGGACAAGGGCTACGATGTCAAAGAATTTTTAGACAAATATCCTCGTATGGCGGAGTTGCCATTTGACTCTGACCGTAAGCTCATGTCAACAGTTCATCCACTTGCAGATGGACGCTTCCTCGTAGCTGTTAAAGGTGCGCCAGACCAACTCTTGAAACGTTGTGTTCTTCGTGATAAGGCTGGGGATATTGCTCCGATTGATGAGAAGGTCACAAACCTCATTCATACAAACAATTCTGAAATGGCCCACCAAGCCTTGCGTGTCCTTGCAGGTGCGTATAAGATTATCGATAGCATTCCAGAAAACCTCACTTCTGAAGAGCTGGAAAATAATTTAATCTTCACTGGTTTGATTGGGATGATTGATCCTGAACGTCCTGAAGCCGCTGAGGCTGTTCGTGTGGCTAAGGAAGCTGGAATTCGTCCAATCATGATTACAGGTGACCACCAAGACACCGCAGAAGCTATTGCCAAACGTTTGGGAATCATTGATGCAAACGATACAGAAGACCACGTTTTAACTGGTGCTGAGCTCAACGAATTATCTGATGAAGACTTTGAAAAAGTTGTTGGTCAATACTCTGTTTATGCCCGTGTGTCTCCAGAGCACAAGGTTCGTATCGTCAAGGCTTGGCAAAAACAAGGTAAGGTCGTTGCCATGACAGGTGACGGTGTCAATGATGCCCCAGCTCTGAAAACAGCAGACATCGGTATCGGTATGGGAATCACTGGTACAGAGGTTTCTAAGGGGGCTTCTGATATGATTCTTGCAGATGATAACTTTGCGACTATTATCGTCGCAGTGGAAGAAGGACGTAAGGTCTTCTCAAACATTCAAAAGACTATTCAGTACCTACTTTCTGCCAATACTGCTGAAGTATTAACCATCTTCCTATCAACCTTGTTTGGTTGGGATGTCTTACAGCCGGTTCATCTTTTGTGGATCAACTTGGTAACGGATACCTTCCCAGCTATCGCTCTTGGTGTTGAACCTGCGGAGCCTGGTGTCATGAATCATAAACCACGTGGACGCAAGGCAAGCTTCTTCTCAGGTGGTGTTTTGAGTTCTATCATTTATCAAGGTGTACTCCAAGCAGCTCTTGTTATGAGTGTTTATGGCCTTGCGATTGCTTACCCAGTTCATGTGGGTGACAATCATGCTATTCATGCAGATGCCCTAACGATGGCCTTTGCAACCCTTGGTTTGATTCAGCTCTTCCATGCCTACAATGTCAAGTCTGTCTACCAATCCATCTTGACAGTTGGCCCATTCAAGTCTAAGACCTTTAACTGGTCCATCTTGGTATCCTTTATCCTTCTCATGGCAACAATCGTTGTAGAACCGCTTGAAGGAATCTTCCACGTAACCAAACTAGACTTGTCACAATGGGGAATTGTTATGGCTGGAAGCTTCTCAATGATTATCATCGTCGAAATCGTTAAGTTTATTCAACGCAAACTCGGTTTTGACAAGAATGCGATTTAAGGGAGGTTTCGGATGTCAGCATATCAATTACCGACCGTATGGCAGGATGAAGCTAGTAATCAAGGAGCCTTTACGGGCTTAAATAAACCAACAGCAGGTGCCCGTTTCGAACAAAACTTGCCAAAAGGAGAACAAGCTTTTCAGCTTTATTCACTGGGAACACCAAATGGTGTGAAGGTCACTATCTTATTGGAAGAATTACTAGAGGCTGGTTTTAAGGAAACGGCTTACGACTTGTATAAGATTGCTATCATGGATGGGGATCAATTTGGTTCAGACTTCGTAAAGCTCAATCCAAATTCCAAGATTCCAGCCTTGTTGGACCAGTCAGGAACTGAAGAAGTAAGAGTCTTTGAATCTGCTCATATTCTCCTTTATCTTGCTGAGAAATTTGGAGCCTTTCTACCAAGTAATCCTGTGGAAAAGGTAGAAGTTTTGAATTGGCTATTCTGGCAAGCTGGGGCTGCACCTTTTCTAGGTGGGGGATTTGGACATTTCTTTAATTATGCCCCTGAAAAATTGGAATATCCTATTAACCGTTTTACGATGGAAGTGAAACGCCAGTTGGATTTATTGGATAAGGAATTGACTCAGAAACCTTATATTGCAGGCAATGACTATACGATTGCAGATATTGCCATCTGGTCTTGGTATGGACAGTTAGTTCAAGGAAAACTTTACCAAGGTTCTGCAAAATTCTTGGATGCCTCAAGTTACCAGAATTTAGTAAAATGGGCAGAAAAAATTGCCAATCGTCCAGCTGTTAAGCGTGGGATGGAAGTAATTTATAAAGAAATTAATACTCTTTGAAAATCTCTTCAAACCACGTCAGCGTCGCCTTGCCGTANNTTTGAGCAACCTGTGCTAGCTTCCTAGTTTGCTTTTTGATTTTCATTGAGTATAAGTAGCAAAAAAGTCATCTTCGGATGGCTTTTTGCTACAGTTGAGGGAAAGGGCTTGCAGTTATCGGCTTTTGTGCTATAATTGTTATAATATAGTAAAAAACAAGAGGAGTGTGAGGAAGTGGAAAAGAAAATTGTAAAAGATATTTTGTTTTTATCTCAGGTATCTCAGCCGGCAAGTCAGGAAGACCTTTATCTTGCCAGAGATTTGCAGGATACACTCTTAGCAAATCGTGAGACCTGCATTGGTCTAGCTGCCAATATGATTGGGGTGCAAAAGCGCGTGATTATCTTTAATCTTGGCTTGGTTCCCGTGGTCATGTTTAACCCAGTGCTTCTGTCCTTTGAAGGATCCTATGAGGCAGAAGAAGGCTGTTTGTCCTTGGTAGGTGTGAGATCAACTAAGCGTTATGAAACCATAAGGCTTGCCTATCGTGACAGCAAGTGGCAGGAACAGACCATTACCTTGACAGGCTTCCCAGCTCAGATTTGCCAGCATGAGCTGGATCACTTGGAAGGACGAATCATTTAGGAGGAAAGCAAATGAAACGAATAGTCTTTGAACTTATTTTTATCGCAACGACCTGGTATATCTTTTTACCGCCCCTTAACCTGACCAGCTGGGAATTTCTCTTCTTCCTCTGTGGGCATTTGTTAGTTGTGGCAATCTTATTTGGCTTTGGCAAGGGGATAAACCTTGTCAAAACGGTTCATGTGCGCCACGGTAAGGCGGAAGCTGCCTTAAATCTTGAGGGTTTCAAAATCAATCGGTTAGGGAAAATTCTGTTAGCTTCGATTGGAGGAATTCTTCTCTTGGCAGCTTTGGTTTCCTTGGTAACTTCCAGCATGTTTCAGGCTAAAAATTATGCCAATGTAGTCACGGTTACGGAAAAAGACTTTACTGAATTTCCTAAGAGTGACACCAGTAAGGTTCCTATCTTAGATAGAAGTACTGCTGAAAAAATTGGTGACCGCTACTTGGGTTCCCTAACAGATAAGGTGTCGCAGTACGTAGCGGCAGATACCTATACCCAATTGACAATTGATGGGAAACCTTATCGAGTGACGCCACTAGAATACGCAGACCCTATCAAGTGGTTTAACAATCAAGCTAAGGGAATCGGTGAGTATATCAAGGTGGACATGGTAACTGGAAATGCGGATTTGGTGGACTTGAAGACACCAATCAAGTATTCAGACTCGGAGTATTTTAACCGTGATGTCAAACGTCACCTGCGCTTGAAGTACCCGACCAAAATCTTTAAAACTCCATCTTTTGAGGTGGACGATGAGGGCAATCCTTTCTATGTAGCAACGGTTTACCAAAAGCAATTTGGACTTGCGGTTCCTCGTCCTGCTTCAGTCATTATCTTGGATGCTACAAATGGAGAAACCAAGGAATACAGCTTATCAGATGTTCCAGAATGGGTGGATAGGATCTATCCAGCAGAGGAAACCATTGAGCAAATCAACTACAACGGCAAGTACAAGGACGGTTTCTTGAATGCCATGATTTCCAAGAAAAACGTGACCCAGACTACCAATGGCTATAATTACTTGTCTATCGGTAATGACATCTATCTCTACACAGGTGTGACGTCGGCTAATGCGGATGAGAGTAATCTTGGTTTCATCCTTGAAAATATGCGAACAGGAGAAATTACTAAGTATAGCTTGGCTTCTGCGACAGAAGAATCAGCCCGTGAATCAGCAGAAGGTGCTGTTCAGGAGAAATCCTACAAAGCAACCTTCCCAATCCTCATCAACCTCAATGACAAGCCTTTCTACATCATGGGTTTGAAGGACAATGCTGGCTTGGTCAAAGAGTATGCTCTAGTAGACGCAGTCGAGTACCAAAATGTTATCGTAGCTACTACAGTGGAAGAGATGCTCAGCAAGTATGCCAATAAAAACGACCTTGAAATTGACAATGCAACGACAGAAAGCATCAAGGGAGTAGTAGCAGACCTCAAATCAGCTGTTATCAAGGGCGACACCGTCTACTTCTTTAAAGTTGATGGCAAGATTTACAAGGTTAAGGCCTCAGTATCAGATGACCTTCCTTACCTTGAAAATGGTAGAACCTTCGAAGGTCAAGTAGGAAAAGACAGCTATCTCAAGACCTTTAAAGTACAGTAATACTCTGCGAAAATCTCTTCAAACCACGTCAACTTTATCTGCAACCTCAAAGCTGTGCTTTGAGCAACCTGNNTTTCATTGAGTATAAAAAAGGTTTATTTAAGAAATATATGTTATAATAAAATAAATTAAGACTAATGGAGGACAAAGAAATGGGTTTTTATTTGATGCTTGCTTCAATGCTACTTGGACTGCTCGCTTTGAAGATAGGTTTTTCTCAGTTCAAGGAGAAAAAAGATAAATTCTTATCTATCTTAACAAGTTTAGCTGGCGCAGCCCTTGTTCTCGTGGCTATCTGGTTAGGATGGCCCAAATAAATAGAGAAGCCTCGGTCAAACCGAGGTTTTTCATACTCTTCGAAAATC
>NZ_VMLA01000081.1:0-13631 GCF_013276425.1 Streptococcus sp. 3874
TGATACTATGCGCTTTTGTAATAGATAAATAGTTAATCTTTTTTAAAGACCGGATCTTTCAAACTCTGTATACTGGCATTGATCACCGCGCCTAGAATAACAATTTTGGCAATTAAGATAAACCAAAACATCATAACAACAAGAAGAACGGAACCTAAAATTCGGACATCCACCAAATGATGGACATAGTAATTGAGATAACTAGAGAACAGAGTTAGTAAACCTAAAATCACTAAGAGGACAAAGGCACTGCCTGGTAGGGTATAGCTAATTTTCCTGTCAGATAGATTGGGAAGAAAATAATAAAGCATGACCAAGATAGCAAAGAGGAGGGCGTAAGTCAGAGGACCTGCCAACCCTTGTAAAGCCTGATAGATAATGCCATCTTTTGTCCAATAATGAGCAAGTAAAGCCAAAAGCATCTGCCCAAACAAGCTCAAAAACAAGGCAAACGCAAAGAGGAACTGCAAGCCAAAACTGACTAGGAGGCTCACCATCTGATGGGAAATAAGTCCACGACTCTTTTCGACGCCATAAGCCTTGTTAAAAGCTTTTTGCAAGAAATTCATAGATTTTGAAAAACTCCATAGCGCCGACAAGACAGAAAAACTCAATAAACCTGTTGAAGGTTGCGTCAAGACTTCTCTGGCTATTTTTTCCACACCTTCATAGAGGCTTGGGGGCAGGACGTCTTTCATAAAGCCCAGAAGTTCTCCCACAGGAATCTGAAAATAGGGGAGGATATTGACCACCACCAAAAGCAGGGGAAAAATCGAAATCAACCAATAGTAGGCTACTGCGACACTGGTCAACTCACTATCTGATGCTTGATAATAATGCAAAAAAGCTTTTAATAGAGGCTTGTCTATCAGCTCTTTCCACCACTTTTTCATGTCACACTCCTTCACTTATAATCTTATACTCAATGAAAATCAAATAGCAAACTCGGAAGCTAGCCGCAGGCTGCTCAAAGCCCTGCTTTGAGGTTGTAGATGAAACTGACGAAGTCAGTCACATATATAATCCAAGGCGACGCTGACGTGGTTTGAAGAGATTTTCGAAGAGTATTAACTAATTTCTTCTTACCAATTCCACCATATCATACGGCAGGGTATTGGCAGCTTCCTTCAAGGAATAGTTCTCTAAGTTATTGACATTTTGTCGTAACTTCTTGGCATACTTGGTCGTAATCAATCGTTTTTCTTCGTATTCGAAAATCAACTTGCGCTCCAGATAATAGCCCCTCAGCATTTCATCGATATTGTTAGGCTTAACGCGATTGATAACCCGTTCGACAAAGGCACCACTGCTGATAATAGCTGTTTCTCGAAGACGAGACTCCTGCATAAAACTAATCAAAGAGCGTCTATAGACTCCCTTCAGGTTTTCCAAACTTTCAATAATCATCTCTGTATTGGCAAGATAGAGCTCTGCTATTTGGTCGTAATCAAGAGCACGGAGACGGCTTTGCTCCTTGTCCTTCCAGATACGGAAGGTCTTTCCGAGAGTAAAAACTTCATGAAGGAGAAAACGTAAAATCCGCAAAGAAACAAGGAAATAATAGGTCAATCGTGACGCAAACTTACGATTGATGCCTCGTTCTATATTTTTCAGATAACGTTGGTAAACTCGGTAAGCACGATTGCTAATGTTCCCCTCTTCATAGGCCTGTTCCAGTCCATCACTTTCAATACTAAGAATCAAGAGTTTCAAAGCAGCCCAGTCTTCTTGATCATCCTGGTTTTCTTGGCTTAAAATGAGATTTTCAATACGTCCATGGTAATTGTCAATAGCCGCATAGAGGGGAAGTTTATTTCTGGTGTCTTCCAACTCTTTTTCCAACTCCAGCGTTACTTTATTCAAAATGGCGATATGCATGAGATAGTCCTTGCTTTCTTCCTGTTCATCCGAAAGATGAGGCAGGATCAAGAGACCTGTTAAAAAGCTTACAAGCGTCACACCTGCAACAAGGAAAAGCAAGAGAGGATACTCCTGTTCTAAATTACTTGGTATCAAGAGAATCGTCGCAATCGACACCGTTCCCTTGACACCTGAGAAGGTCAAGAGAAGCATGTCCTTCATATACTTATTTAGCTTTTTCTTGAGACGTCTAGTCCTATAGGCAAAATAGCCATAGATCATGACAAAACGAATAGCAAAGAGGACAAAGGTAAGGGTGACAAGAGATGCCAGCAAGAGCAAGGGATTATAGATTGGATTGGTCAAGATAGGCTCTGCTATCATTTCCAACTCCATTCCTAAAATCACAAAGACAGAACCGTTGAGCATAAAATTCACTGTATGCCAAACTGTCGCGGTCACCGTATCCACTTGGGCTTCGAGGAGCGTGATTTTCTTGAAGCGACTCGCCTTTAAAATCCCAGCAACTACGACGGCAATAATCCCTGAAACGTGGACTTCTTCTGCCAGGAAGAAGGTTACCAAGGGTAAACTCAATTCCAGAAGGAGCTCACTAGCAATATCCGTTGCTCGCACACTTAGCAAGAAGCTATGCAGGAAACGATTAGTCATGGCTGTTAAAAAGCCAATTAAAAAACCGCCTAGGATTGAAAAGATAAGCGAACTGCTAGCTTGCCCCAGAGAAAAAGCTCCAGTTGTCCAAGCTGTCAAAGCTACCTGAAAAGCCACCAAACCAGAAGCATCATTCAAGAGTCCTTCGCCCTTAAGGATATTGGACACGCGCTTAGGAAAGCTAAAACGCTCCGAAAGAGAGGCAAAGGCCACCAAGTCCGTAGGACCAAGGGCTGCCCCAACAGCCAAGCAAGCTGCCAAGGGAAGGCTGAACCAAAGAAGATGGGCCAAGCCACCCAAACTCAGGGTCGAGATAAAAATCACTGGAAATATGAGATAAACAATGATTCGCCAGTGTTTTAAAATAGCCGTAACATCTGCTTCTTCAGCCTCTCGGAAAAGCAAGGGTCCGATAACCAGTGCCAAAAACAACTCCGTATTAAGGTGAAAGTCAGTATTGGGTAAAAAGAGACCAATCACAATTCCCAAAAGAATCTGCACCAAAGGGAGAGGCAAAAAGGGCAGGAGCTTATTGGTTGTACTTGAGACAATCAAAACCAGTAAAAATAGGATGAGGTAAATCAGTAATTCCACGCACGTCCTCCTTAATCTTTTTTACAACAGGATTCAAATATCTCCTTCTGCTCTTTGATTTTTTGGTCAATCTTGGAACAGTCTTTGTGCTCAATTTTTCTCTGGCACCGTTCCATTTCAAGAGCAACTAATTTTTTCTTGATTTTAAGCATTTTTTTGCTCATATGCGCTTGGTCTAGCACGCCCACCGCTCGTTCGTGGTGGGTTGATTCAACAAAATTCTGGCGCATGGCATCCAGCTTTTCGTGTAGGTATTGTTTATCCATGTCTGTATCTCTCTAATTTTTCAATCATCACTAAAAACGGCGGGTTGTTGACTTGGTTTAAAGTTCGGTAAATGGCAGCTGTGTACTCTTGTTGGTTCAACTGGATTACAAAATCCAAGACAGCATCTCTCTCGAGGTCACCTCCTTCATGACCATAGTAAATCATAATAGCAATTCGTCCACCTTTGACAAGTAAGCCACATAGCTTTTCTAATGCCTCAATCGTTGTCTGCGGTCGGGTGATGACAGACTTATCAGCTGACGGCAAATAGCCCAAATTAAAAATCCCTGCCTTGGCTTCTGTAACAAACTGGTCCAGTGTCTCATGACCTTGCAAGATTAACTGGGCATTTGTCAAGCCAGCCTGGTCCAAACGCTCCTTGGTCTTTTCCAAGGCTTGCTCCTGAATATCAAAGGCATAGACTTGCTTGGCTAGCTTGGCTAAAAAAAGCGTGTCATGACCATTTCCCATAGTCGCATCCACTACGACATCCTCTTTTGTCACGACCTCAGCCAAAAAATCATGTGCCATCTCAAGTTGTCTTTTCATTTTCAAACTCCTGTTTTACAGCCTTGCATCCTTGAACACTTCCACGACGTCGCATCTCCATCTCAATGCTGTTGAGAGCTTCCCATTTATTGAGGCTCCACATAAGCCCAATCAGCATATCCCTAGGTGCATCTCCTGTGATTCGATGGATGACAATATGTTTGGGAATGATTTCCAGTTGGTCACAGATGACCTTAACATATTTGTCCTGACTCATCAATTGTAAACGTCCCTCATGGTAATCTCCTTGCATACGAGTATTTGTCATAAGATGGAGCAAATGCAGTTTAATCCCTTGAATATCGTTATTCGTGACACAACGGCGGACATTTTCAACCATCATCTCATGGGTTTCACCAGGCAAACCATTGATCAAATGGGAAACAATCTCAATCTTGGGATACTTTCTCAAACGCTTGACCGTTTCCACCTACAATTCATAAGAATGCGCACGGTTAATCAGGTCAGAGGTTGCTTCATAAGTAGTCTGCAAGCCCAATTCAACCGTCACATGCATGCGCTCCGATAACTCAGCCAAATATTCGATGGTTTCGTCTGGTAAACAGTCTGGACGCGTTCCAATATTGATTCCTACCACACCTGGCTCATTGATAGCCTGTTCATAACGCTCTCGAATAACTTCCACCTTTTCATGGGTGTTGGTAAAATTTTGAAAATAAACCAGATACTTCTGAACATCTGGCCACTTACGGTGCATAAAGTCAATTTCCTTATAAAATTGCTCACGGATAGGCGCATCTAGGGCTACAATAGCATCTCCAGAACCTGAAACCGTACAAAAAGTACAGCCTCCATGAGCCACAGTTCCATCACGATTGGGACAGTCAAACCCCGCATCAATAGGGACTTTAAAAGTCTTTTCTCCAAAGAGTTTTCGATAATAATCATTCAAGGTATTATAAGATTTCATGACTTTCATTATAACAAAAATCACCCACAATCTCAAAAGCCTGACTTTCCTATAAATTCCTCTGTTTCTCGTTTCCATTAGCCTTTTTTTATGATACAATATGGGTATGATTTTAATGAAATTAGCATCTATTTTATTATTGATACTGACTCTAGTCGTCTGCATTATCCTAACCAAACTTTTTAGATTAAAAAAACTAGGACGAAACTTTGCGGATTTGGCTTTTCCAGTCTTGGTATTTGAGTATTACCTGATCACAGCTAAAACCTTTACCCATAATTTCCTCCCTAGACTGGGGCTAGCCCTCTCGATCCTAGCCATTATTCTCGTCTTTTTCTTCCTTTTGAAAAAACGCAGCTTTTACTATCCTAAATTCATCAAATTCTTCTGGCGTGCAGGATTCTTATTAACCCTTATCATGTATATAGAAATGATTGTTGAATTGTTCTTAATGAAATAGTCGAATCCCTAAGCATTTTTTTCTAGGGATTTTTGCTTTCTCTACAAAATAGTATAGACAATAACACTATACAATTTTATACAAAGAAAAGAGTCTGGGACAATAGTCTCTTATATCCAAAAAAGCAACGGATTTGCTGTTGCTTTTTTGCATGGTTGCGATAGTCTTGGTAAAATAGAATTGCACAATAAACCGTTTAGAAAGGCTATCCCATGCATATTCACTATAACACAAATCAAACAACTTTACCACTAGAAATCAGTTCCTTCTTACCACAAGACCATCTCGTCTTTACGATTGAAAAAGTGGTGAATACCTTGGAGGAACATCACTTCTACGCCTTCTATCATACCTTTGATTGCCCGTCTTATCACCCTAAAATGCTTGTATCTACTCTTCTATTTGCCTATTCACAAGGGATTTTCTCTGGGCGAAAAATTGAAAAAATGATGATTGAAAATCTGGCTATGCAATACCTAACAGGGCAGTTGGTTGTCAGCTATCGCACCATCAATCGTTTTCGAGTCGCTGAAGGGATGGAAGACCTTATTCGTGATCTTTTCATCGACCTCAATCTTCGTTTAAAAATGGAAGAGTTAGTGACCTTAGATTGTCTGTTTATTGACGGAACTAAGATTGAAGCCAATGCCAACAAGTATAGTTTTGTGTGGAAGAAAACGACAGAGAAATTCTCCGCCAAACTTCAAGAACAGATACAGGTCTATTTTCAAGAAGAAATCACTCCCCTTCTGATTAAATATGCCATGTTTGACAAGGAACAAAAGAGAGGGTATAAACAGTCAGCTAGAAACTTAGCGAATTGGCACTATGATAACAAGGAGGATAGCTACACACATCCTGATGGCTGGTGCTATCGTTTTCACCATATCAAACATCAGAAAACACAGATAGACTTTCAACAGGAAATCAAGGTTTACTACGCCGACGAACCTGAATCAGCCCCTCAAAAGGGACTGTATATGAACGAAGGCTATCAAAACTTGAAAGTTAAAGAATGTCAGGCGCTTTTATCTCCCCAAGGTAGACAGATTTTCGCTCAACGCAAGATTGATGTGGAACCTGTCTTTGGGCAGATAAAGGCTTGTTTGGGTTACAAGATATGTAATCTGAGAGGGATGCGTCAAGTGAGAATTGACATGGGATTGGTACTTATGGCCAATAACCTCCTAAAACATAGTGAAATGAAATAAGAACAGGACAAATCGATAAGGACAGTCAAATTGATTTCTAACAATGTTTTAGAAGTAGAAGTGTACTATTCTAGTTTCAATCTACTATACAATAAGAGAACGACTCAAAATTAAAAAGCTAGAGTTCCGCAATTGGAAATATCTAGCTTTTTTGTGGTTGAGAACTATTTTGTCTCAGGCTCTTTATCTTCTATTTAGGACAAGAGTTTTTCTTTGGTCTTTAATGATAAAGAAGGTATCAAAATTTCTAGTCTTCTTTTTTACCTTTAGTAACTACTAATCCTGCACTCAAACCTAGAAGAGCTAAACCTGCTGCTACTGCTGCTTGGCTTGCCGCACTACCTGTATTTGGTAACTGGGCTTTATTAGTTTGACTGGCTTCACTTGAATCAATTGGTTTTGTATCTGCTTTTTCTGACACTTGTGGTTTTTTAGCTTCTTGAGCTACTGGTTTGGTTCCAACCAAGATGATGCGGTCTGTCGGAGCTTCTACCACTTCACGGAGTTTTTCTTCCTTACTTCCATCAGGATTAATCGCTGTAAAGATACGTTCTTTACCAGTTTTTCCTTCTTGTTCTACACGAGTTTCACCTAGATACAGTGTTGAATCTTTTTTCTCAACTGTCTTGTATGCCAAATCTTTTTCAACAAATTCGAGTTTTGGAAAATCTTCTTGTACAGCAGCAACTGTCTTCTCAGAAACTGGTTTTTCCTTAGTCAACTGGATACGGTATTCCTTGACTTGTTTTCCACTTTCTGAAACGAGGCGAACAAGTACTGGAAGACTATCTTCTCCACTATCTACCACAGTCGAAGCTACTTGATTGTTTTCTTCAACTGAGACTTTTGGCCGTTGACCTTTATAGGTGATTTGGTAGTCTTGACGATCTTCAGCGAAATCAGCAAGTTCTTTTCCATCTACAAGAATCTTCGATTGAGTGCTTTCTTGAGGCAATTCGCTTGGTGCAAGGAAGGTCAGCTCAATCATCGCAACACCGCTCTTATCTGCTTTACGCTCCATACGCCATCTCATAGCTTTGGCTTTGATAGCTTTAAATGTTACGTTGATTTCATCACCAGCTTCAATGTCTTTATCCGCACGATAAGGCACAGCTTCCCAATTTTCTGGATTGTTAAATGGATGTCCAGATTCGTAGGCTTGGTAGTTTGAATAGTAGATAGGCACTTCAAAGTCTGGGCCGACATAACGTTCCAAAACAAGTTTAGATGGTGCATCTGTACCACTATCTACAAAGAACTGAACTTTTCCTTGTGCAACAGTCCGTTCTACAATCTTACCATTTTCACGGAAGATTACGCCTGCTGATACTTCTGGATTGGTAGACGGTCTTGCAGACCAGTTTGTCCAACGACGATTTTCTGAATGATCTCCGTCATTGAGATAATCCACACGGTCATGGGAGTTTCTATCAATATCGTTAGTGGCTGAAGCAAAGGCCTGGTTACTGTCTTCATCATACTCTGGGTTATCTGAAAGAGCTTCGCCTAGTTTGTCTGTCACTCGTACAGTGAACTCAGCAACAAGATCACTACCAAGGACATGGCCTCGAACGGTAAATTGACCTGCTTTTGTCAGATTTTCTGCTTGAACTTCTTCCCATTCAACTGACAAGTCTTTTGTTTCGTAGCCGTCTTTACCTGTGAAGTAAACTGGAACCTTAGTCGGCAATTCAAGTGCTTGACCTACTTGTACCAAGCGAGCTTGTTTAACCGCAGCAACTGGTTTATAAGAAAGTAAGTTCTTATCCTTAGTGAAGTGCAGACGGTATTCTCCTAAGATGTCGCCATTTTCAGCTTTCGCGATGACACGAACTGGCTCACCTTCACGAACGCTTGGAACGACGGTAGCGAGACCATTGTTGCTAACACTTGCTGTGACTGCCGGAACTTTTCCATCTACAGACTCAAGGTAGTAGTCTGTCAAATCAGGGTTGAAGTTTGCTAAGTCTTTGCCGTCAACTTGGATTCTTGTTTGTCCTTGTTTGGCTGCCGCAACTTGTTTCGCAAAGATTTGTACCTCTGTGATAGACGTTCTACGCTTGTTATCTGCTTTAACCATGCGAATACGAACAGCATAGGTTTCAACTTTATCAAAGCTAAAGTGGTTCATTTCTCCAGCCTTGAGTTTAGCAGGGGCTTTTAGATTAGTAACTGGTTTCCAGTTGGCAGAATCATTAAAGACATGGTCCTCATTACCAACAAAACTAGGGTTTTTAGGAGCTGTTGGGACAGTCTTGCCAACATAATACTCAATCACATAAGACTTCGGTGCACCAACTCCATGGTCTTCGTGGAATCCGACACTTAGATTATCAACGGAGCGTTTGCTCAAGATACCTGAATCTCCAAACAGAACACCGACTGAAGCTTCTGGATTACTACGATTCCAGTTTGTCCAACGATTGGCTGGTTGGTTATTGTAGGAAATGAGCTTGTCATTAACATTTGAAACTGGGTCGCTTGGATTTGAATCTGAAGCAAAGGCAAGTGGCAATTCTGAACCGGTCCATTGGTCAGAAATGTTTGCACCTTGCTCAGTTTGAGCAGATACGCGAACATGAAGTTTAGTTGTTAATCGCGTACCTTCTAAGCGACCATTAACTGTAAAGACACCTTCCTTAGCGTATTGCTCTGGACGAATCGCATCCCATGCAACCTTAGCTGATGAAACGTGACCATTTGAATCATATGTCCGAACGCTTTCTGGTAATTGTGGTGCTTCTGCGATTGGAGTTGTCACACTGACTTCTTCAACTGAAACGATACCTTCTACAGAGACTCTTGCACGCGCTTCAAGGTCAATTCCTTCAACTTTACCTAACACTTCAAAGGTTTGATAGGAGTCTAGTTTTTCTTTCGGAATAGCTTGCCAAGTGACTTTGTGAGCTTTAGGGAAACCTTTGTCATACTCAACCGTTACTGTTGACGGAAGAGTAGGTTCTTGGTGTAAATCTGTCACTACATTTACTGGACGGATAGATTGCGCAATCTTCTTCTCAGTATTGGCCTGGATAGTGAGATCAACTTGGCCTTTAGCTCCCTCATATTCCGCTTTGAGAGTGACTGCTCCTGGCTTATGTAACTCAAGCATTCCTTTACGAATTGCGACTTCCCCTTCACCACTTGTAGAAAAGGTTACTTTATCAGCTGGTAATACAGCTTGCGTTCCATCTTGATAGTGAGCTCGAACCGACAATTTGACAGTTTGGTCTTCTTTGAGACTGTCAGCTTTTTCCACTTGCAAGCTCAAGTGAGCAATTTTTGGTGCTTCTTCAAGGAATTGAATTGCATAGGTTTGAAGAGGGCCACCATCTTTAGGCTGAATAAAGATGCTCGCACGCATGCCGTTTGCTGCGCTTGCTTGAAGAACTGTCACATCAGCATTTTCAGCACTTGCTGTGACTTCTGGCAGTTGGGCACCATAAGATAGAGTACGATATTGCATTGGTTGTCGACTAGTAAGACCTGTTACTGCCTCACCTCCAACAGTAACAGTTGGCACTACAGGTGCTGCAGCATTTCCTTCTTCTACCACAAGGGTTGCATGAATTGGTTGACCTTCTAAATAACCGGTCGCTTGAATACGAGAACCTGGAATTGCTAACTTAGCTTTATCTTCTTCGGCAATCTCCCACTTGTCCACTTCATACTCTTGTACACTTCCATCAGTCAAAACATAGGAAACAGATTTGTCTACAGAATTCAAGTTAGTATTTGGAGCAATACGTTTAACTGTTGGTAATTCTTTCGCAATTGCTAGAACCTCGACATGAGCCTCTACCTCACGTCCATTTGCTGTACCTTTAACAGTCACAACTCCTGCTTGACTAACATCGACTTGAGACCAAGTTACTGGAAGTTTTTCACGACTACCGTCGCTGTATACAAAACCTACTGTTTTCGGCATTTTTGGTTCTTTACCAATTAATGTACGAACTCTTGCTACTTCTGTCCCCAAAACAGTCTTCTCTTGTCCTTCTTTCTTACCAGTAAAGACGGTAACTTGGTCCGATTTCAAGAGATCTGAGTGGGCAGTCAGAGTGAATTTACCTGCTTGTTCAGTTGATTTAACGATGGCAACCCCTTTACCGTTAAAGGCTCTACGGATCCATGAACCATCTGCTTGCGCCTTATAGCGTTCTCGGCTGGCTTGTTCCCCATTATCGACACCGACTAGTTGACCTTGTCCATGCAATTGGAAACGAACCAAATTATTGGCAGTTGGTACAACATTTCCTTCACTGTCTACGATTTCGTAGTAGATGTAAGTCAAGTCTTTTCCATCTGCGGCGATGGCGTGTTCTTCCTTGACGAGGCGAACTCCTGCTGGTTGCCCTGCAGTGGTAATCTTGTCACGTGCAATTTCTTTTCCAGCTTCATCGCGAGCTACAGCTTCCAAGGTACCTGGTTGGTAAGCAACCTTCCACTCAAGATAGAGTTCCTTAGCATTCGCACCTTCTTGGTAGGTACGACCATCGCTGGTTTGTTTTTTGTTGAAGGTCTTAAGACCAAGAGATTTTCCATTCAAGAACAATTCTACACTGGAAGCATTCGAATAAGCACGAACTGGAATCTTACCTTCTGAGTCAGCTACTTTGGATGCTAATTCTTTGTTTTCCCAGTTCCAGTGAGGAAGAAGGTGTACCATCGGTTTCTTCTTAACAGAAACCCATTGGCTTTGGTAGAGATAGAAGTCATGTTTTGGAATGCCGGCTGTATCTACGATACCAAAGTAAGAGCTCTTAACAGGAGTTTGATTTTGGTTGTGCCATGGTGTAGGTTCACCAATATAGTCCGTACCTGTCCAGATAAACTGTCCAGCATAGCCAGCGTTGTCACGGTCAAAAGTCCATGAAGCGGTTGCTGTTTTCCCCCAACCCACACGATCATTCCCATAGTCAGACTGTTCATAATGACGCTCAGGTCCATTGCTATGTTTCAATTCACGTTCAGGGCGATAGTAACTTCCACGTGTACGGGTAGCTGAAGATGTTTCTGATCCATAAATCAACCATTTTGGATGCTTAGCTCTAAGGGCTTTGTAATTATCTTCAGAATAGTTAAATCCAACAGCATCGAGTTCATCAGCAATTTTCTCATGCCCTCCGCTACCATTACCGAAACGGAATTTATCTGCTCCCATGGTAACATAGCGAGTCTTATCAACATCCTTGATAACCTTGACCAAACGTTTAACAGTTGCTAAAGAGTGGGCATCACCATTAGCTTCACCTATTTCATTACCAATTGACCACATGAAGATAGCAGGGTTGTTTTTGCCTCTTTCGACCATGGTACGTAGGTCAAAATCAGACCATTTTTCACCTTTTCGAGCTTCTGGGTGAGTGGCATCTTTTTCAAAGAAACGTCCATAGTCATAAGGTTTCTTGCCACCATACCAAGTATCAAAGGCCTCTTCCTGAACGAGTAAACCTAGTTCTGCTGCGATTTGCAAGGTTTGCTCACTAGCAGGGTTGTGGGTTGTACGGATGGAGTTAACTCCCATCTCCTTCATTTGTTTGAGACGACGGTATTCTGCTTTATAGTTTTCTTCTGCTCCAAGCGCCCCATGGTCGTGGTGCAAGGATACTCCATGGAATTTAATACGTTCACCATTCAAAGAGAAACCTTCATTTGGAGTCCAGTGATAGTAACGGTAACCAAACAAATCCTTCTTAGCATCAACCAATTGACCGTCACGGTAAACACGCGTAATCAATTCGTACAAGGCAGGTTTGTCATTTAAAACGGTCCAGAGTTTTGGTCTTTCAACTTCTAAAATCGCATCTAGGCTTGTTGATTCATGTGCTTTTAAGGTACGACTCTCTGTACGTACTAGACCTGTCACAGCCTGACCACCACGTTCAACGATTTGATATTCTGCTACAAGTTCATGGTCTTTGTCGTCCGTATTGACGATTTTGCTGGTCACATGAGTTTCAACCTTGCCATGTTGTTGTTCTTCAAGTTTTGGTGTTAAAATAGTTGTCCCATTTTTCTCAACATGCACCTTATTTGTCACTTGTAAAGTCACATCACGATAGATACCACTTCCTGAATACCAACGGCTACTTGGCTGTTTGTTGACTGCATGGACAGCAATCACATTCTCACGACCATCTTTGTTCAAATAGTTAGTGATATCATATGAAAATTGGTTATAACCATTTGGATAATGCCCCACTAACTGACCATTGACATAAACTTGAGAATCCATGTAGACGCCATCAAAAGTAAGGCGAACATTTTTCTTGAGGTCTTTTTCATCTAGTTTGAAAGTCTTGCGATACCAAGCTTCCCCACCGTTAAGCTGTCCACCTTCATTTTGTGCAGGAGATTCATGATCGAAATCGTTAAAAATACTCCAGTCATACGGTAAATCCAATTTTTTCCACGTAGATACATCTGCATCCGATTTAATGACTTCCTTAGAATTTGCATTGAGTTTAAAGTGCCAATTTTGATTAAAATCCACTTTCCTGTCTTCAATCATTTGATTCACTTCTTCATTTGTTACAGCTTTAGCATCTTCCCTAAGCGGTTTTTCTTGACTTGAAGCTTGTGATTCTATCCTTGGAGCTTTTTCTTCCGGTTTAGCAGACACTTTTTCCTCTTTTGGAGTTACGGCTTCATCTTCTTTCTTCTCAGATGCAATAGCCTCAGTTGAACTAGATTCACTTTGTTCTGTCCTTTCAACTACATTTTTAGTTTCCAAAGCTTTATCAGCCTTTTCTTCTACTATCGTTTTTTCCTCTTTAGGTTTCTCAGCAGTATGAGTAATAAGTATTTCATCCGCATAAACTACAGATTCTCCAGCTATATTTCCTCCTAATAGAACTGCACAAGTCCCAATCATTACTGAGCAAGCTCCCACAGCAAACTTACGAATGCTATAAACTCTTTTCCGATTCCAATGGCCTTTCCCCATAAAACCCTCCTTATATTATATTTAGTGCAGTTAGCTACTGCCAAAGCCCAAGTGGTATACATTGTATGACAACCTAGTTTCAACAATTTACACTCTGTGAAAATCCAATTCAAACTTCGTCAGCGTCGCCTTGCCGTA
>NZ_VMLA01000082.1:0-12446 GCF_013276425.1 Streptococcus sp. 3874
TTGCAGATGGAAGCTGACGCAGTTTGAAGAGATTTTCGAAGAGTATCAACCACCATAAAAGAGGCAGACAAATCCACCTCTTATTTACCTAGTTCTTGTGTTCGTTTGTAGGCTTGACCAACTGCATCCATGACCGTTCCTCGAAAAGCATGCGCTTCTAGGCTCGCTACACCAGCGATAGTCGAACCGCCTGGGCTGCAAACTTGGTCTTTCAAAACTCCAGGATGTTGCTGACTTTCAAGGACCAATTGTCCAGCTCCTACCACAGTTTGAGCTGCCATTTTCAATGCTGTTTCTCGTGGCAATCCAGTCTGAACACCTGCATCTGCCAAGGCCTCGATAAAAAGATAGACAAAGGCTGGTCCACAACCTGCAAGACCTGTCGCTGCATCTATTAAGCTTTCTCCAAGTTCAACCAAAAGACCAGCCTTGGCTAAAAGCTGACAAAAGAGCTCACTGTCCTCAGCCCTGCAATTAGGAGACAAGGCATAACTAATCACTCCTTGACCAATAGAAGCAGGGGTATTTGGCATCATACGAATAATTCTGTGTTGATTTGGAAGAAGACTAGCGAGTTTTTCCAAGGTCAATCCAGCTGCCATGGAAATCAAAAGAAGACTTTCTCGTTTTTCAAGGATGGTCTGATATTGAGAAAGTAAGTCTGAGAACTGAGCTGGCTTAACACCTAGAAAAATCACATCTGCTTCTGCAAAAATTTCTTCATTGCTGGAAGCCTGACCACCAAAGTCTGCAATGAAAGCATCTACCTTAGCTTGACTACGATTGGCAAGAAGAATGTCATCACACGTCTTGGCCTGCAAAACAGCCTTAGCCAAACTAGCCCCCATATTCCCCAAACCGATAAATCCAATCTTCATCTCTTACTCCCTTATCTGCCCATCACCAGCAACCACATACTTGTAGCTGGTCAACTCTTTCAAGCCCATGGGACCACGCGCATGCAATTTCTGAGTAGAAATTCCCATCTCACATCCAAGACCAAATTGTCCACCATCGGTAAAACGAGTTGAGGCATTGACATAGACAGCTGCAGAGTCCACTTGATCTGTAAAGTAAGCTGCAGCTTCAGCATTTTCCGTTACAATGGCATCTGAATGATGGGTACTATGGGCTTCAATATGGGCAACCGCTTCTTCTAAACTGCTCACAACCTTAACAGCTAAGACATAGTCTAAAAACTCGGTGTCAAAGTCTTGTGCCTCAGCTGCTTGACCTGAAAGAAACTGACTGGCTTTCTCATCCAAGCGGAATTGAATTGGTTCCAACCCAGCTTCTTTTCGATCTGCAACCAGCACTTGCTCCAAGCGAGGAAGGAAGCTTGCTGCCTTGTCTTCATGAACCAGCAGAACCTCCATGGCATTGCAAACAGAGGGACGACTGGTTTTAGCATTGTTGATGATAGACAGCGCCTTGTCTTCGTCTGCATCCTTATCCACATAGACATGGACAATCCCAGTCCCTGTCTCGATAACAGGTACAATCGCATTCTCAACCACTGCATTGATCAAGCCAGCTCCTCCACGAGGAATGAGGAGGTCTAGATAGCCCTTGGCCTTCATCATAGCATAACTACTTTCATGGCTAGTATCTTCCACCAGTTGAATCACATTTGGGTGAATAGTAGTCGTCTCCAAGCCCTTCTTCAAGGCTGTGACAATGGCATGGGTTGTTTGATAGGCATCCTTACCACTACGAAGAACAACCGCATTTCCACTCTTAAGAGTCAAAGCAGCCGCATCAGACGTCACATTTGGACGGCTTTCATAGATAATACCGATGACACCCATAGCTACACGTTTTTTTGTGATAACCAAACCATTTTCAAGCTGACTTGTTTCTAAAACTTCACCGATTGGATCTGGGAAGGCAACCACTTCACGAATTCCTCTTGCCATCGCTTCTATACGATCTGCATCCAAATAAAGACGATCCAACATCACATCTGAGATTTTCCCCTTAGCCGCTGCCATATCGAGGGCATTAGCCGCTAAAATTTCCTCAGTAGCAGCCACTAAGTGATCAGCCATGGCTAGCAAGGCTTGGTTTTTCACTTCTTCACTAGCTGTGTTAATCGATTTTTTAACAGCCTGTACCTGTTCAAATTGTTCTTGTCTACTCACCATAGTTTACCTCTAAAATTCTGTAAAAAGTAGTTGGATTTCAGGAGTAATGGAAATCCAGTCGTCACGGTAAATCAAGACACCCTTGGCTTTTTGAGAACGCAACATATCCTCCAAAGCAGATGCTCCAAATTGCACGCGTCCTTTTCCAAGTGATTTTCCACTTTCCTTATCAAATACTGTCACGATATCACCGTAAGAAAAGGCGCCTTCTGCTTCAACGATACCAGATAAGAGAAGACTCTTTCCATGTTGAGAGAGAGCTTCCGCAGCCCCTTTATCAACCCAAATAGAACCTTGACTCTGAGCATAAAAGGCCAGCCATTGTTTCTGGGTACGAAGCCCCTTCTCTTGCGCAACAAAGTAGGAACCATCCTTGGTCTCCTCAGCCGCTTCAATCATAGCATCTGACTTCAAGGATGAGCAGATATAAACAGGAACACCCGATTCTGTCGCAATAGTTGCAGCTTTGATTTTGGTTAACATGCCCCCAGTTCCGTTTGACGAACCAGCTCCACCGGCCATATCGATAATCTCACGATTGATAGTCTCGATTTGCTCCAAACGTTTGGCTCTTGGATCTGAATTAGGATTTCCTGTATAGAGACCATCTACGTCTGTCAAGAGGATCAAAAGGTCTGCTTGGACCATGGCCGCCACCTGTGCACTCAGAGTATCATTGTCCCCAACCTTGAGCTCATCAATAACAACACTATCATTCTCATTGATGATAGGAATCGCCCCACGGCTAAGTAAAACCGACAAAGCCTGATGGGCATTTTTATAACGACGCTTATCTACAAAGTCATCCTGGGTTAGCAAGATTTGTGCAGAAACGATTTGGCGCAAGAGAAGATTGGTCGTGTATTCTTCCAACAAAAGCCCTTGTCCTACCGCTGCTGAAGCCTGTTTATCAGCAATTTTAGTCGGACGCTTTTTAAATCCTAAGGCTCCAAAACCAGCCGCAATGGCACCTGAAGACACCAAAATCAACTCATGACCAGCCTCGTGCAGCATAGCCAACTGCTGGGTAATATCCTTTACCTTACTACGTGATAAACTTCCATCCTCATTTGTCAGAGAAGAAGTACCCACCTTAAAGACAATCCGTTTGTATTTCATAGTCTCACTCCGATTATTCATATTTATCCATTATAACATGAATAACAGGAAATAGAAAAGAGTTGATAGGAAAAAGAAGGCCCTAAAACCTTCTTTTCTACTACTGTTCTGATTCCGATTTGTTTACACTCGTTTCAGAGCTTTGTGAAGTTGAGGATGTCAAATCTTGACTAGTTGAAGAATTTGTAACACTTTCATGTTGACTCGTTTCTTTATTTTCAAGATCCTTTTTCACTACTTCTTTGGATTCTTTTATTTCTGAATGACTTGTAGTTTTAATTGTAGCAGATTTCTCGATCGGAACATCCACTAACCAGGCACCACTTGAATCCACAGTATAGCCTTCTGGTGTCTTACCATTCACAAGTAATTGACCATTTTCTTTCAAGAAGTACCATTTATCCTTGTCTTTAATCCAACCTATAGCTCGTGAACCATCTGTCTTGTAGAAATACCAATCATTTGCCTTTTTAAGCCAGCCTTGCTTCATAGCTCCTGATTCTTCTAGATAGTAATGATGTCCAGCAACTTCTATCTCACCTGTCTTCATGATACCAGTAGAATCCATATAGTACCAGGCTTCTTTATCTTTTACCCAGCCCGTTTTCATTTCCCCTGATGGAGCAAAGTAATACCATTGCCCCTTATATTGAAGCCAACCTGTCTTCATAGAGCCATCAACATCCAAATAATACCACTGCTCTTTATCTTGAATCCAACCAATTTCCATCTGGTTTTCTTTGTTAAAATAATACCAGATTCCAGCGATTTTCTTCCAATTTTTAGCAGCAACACCAGAGTTTGTCAAATAGAACCAACGATTGTTCCATTTTTTCCATTGATTCTGTAATAAGATACCCGTTTGGTTAAAGTAATACCATTCACCCTTAATTTCATTCCAACCGACAGCATATTCTCCTGTAGAATCAGGCGCTTGATACCACCAGTTTCCATATGAACTCTTATGCCAACCAGCTTGAAAACTTGGAATAGGCTTGTAGGAAGTTGAAATGTTTACTAAACCGTCTTGTCGAATATCAAAAACTGTTGCATCATAGTCTTTGCTGGCTGCGTTGATTCTCTCAATTCCTCGTTCTTTGAGCCAATTAACATACTCACTATCAACACCATTTTTCCAAGGTAGACTATCCGAAGTTTGAACAATCAAACTCGGACTCAAATTTTTAATAAAATCCTTGGTATTTGATTTGTTGGTATCATGGTGATGATTAAACTTCATCAAATCAACTTTTCCAATGAGAGGTCCATACTTATCTTCCGCTCCATGCACATTATCTAAGTCGCCCCCAAGGTAAATTTTCTTACCATTGACTTTTACTACGCTAATCAAGGAATTGGAATTATCATCCCAAATTTTCTTTAATTCACCTGATGAATCTGTTTCATTTTCATAATTATATAGTTGAATATCCATGTCTCCAAACTGAAAATGAGCATCTCCTTGTGTGATATTTTGAATAACTGAAACACCTTTTTCAGCAGCAGTCTTTAAAACCTTATCATAGCCATACAGATTATCCCAAAGACGTTCAGGCTTAGTAATACGATTATCACTATATTTCTTAAGATAGACTCGGTCAACTGGATAGGTAGACAGTAATTCATCAACATTTCCAATATGGTCACTGTGGGTATGGGTTACCAAAATAAAATCAAGTTTTTGGACACCCAATTCCTTCAAACGACGAAAGACACGGTCTGTTAGAACATGCTTATAAGTTGTATTGATACCCTGTCTCCATGGATAACGAGAATCACTTCCATCTGGGAAATCATAATCTTCTCCTGTATCCACCATGGCAAAATGTCCATTGCTTTCAAGAATAATCGCATCACTGCCACCTTCATGAACATTTATAAAGTGGATTTTATTTCCTGAACTTTCTTGAGCTTGAACATTTCCATACCATGACAAGCCTAAAAAAGCGCCTGCAAGTGCTAAACTAGTTAATTTCTTTTTCATTCTTACTTCCTCAATCTCTCCAATGTTTCCTTAAAAATTGCTGGGATATCTGCTGTAAATTCTAAGGTCTCACCTGTTCTCGGATGAGTAAAACCTAGAGTCTTGGCATGAAGAAATTGTCCATGCCCCTTAAGTGTCTTACGAGGACCATAGACTTCATCCCCAGCAACTGGATGACCGATATAAGCCATGTGGACACGAATCTGATGGGTACGCCCTGTCTCTAGTTGCAACTCCACTAAGCTATAATCGCCAAAGCGTTCCAAGACGTGGAAACGAGTTACTGCAGGTTTCCCTTTAGCAGTCACAGCCTGTTTCTTACGATCTTTTTCACTCCGGCCAATCGGTGCTTCAATCACACCGCGATCATTGGGCAAATTTCCATGAACAATCGCCCAATATTTGCGGAGAGACTTTTTATCCTTGAGTTCTTGGGCAAGTGCTAGATGCGCCTCATCATTTTTAGCAATCATAAGAAGACCTGACGTATCCTTATCAATACGATGAACAATTCCTGGACGCAGAACCCCATTGATACCCGACAAGTCCTTAATATGATACATAAGGGCATTTACTAGGGTTCCACTAGTATGACCAGCACTCGGATGCACAACCATTCCCTGAGGTTTGTTGACAACAGCCACATCCTCATCTTGGTAGATGATTTCTAGCGGAAGATCCTCAGCCACATACTCTAAAACCTCTGGTTCTGGCACATGGTAAGTGACGACATCGCCCTCTTGGACAGTGTATTTAGCTTTCTTGACTTGGCCATTGACCAAGACCTGGCCTGATTTGATTTGTTCATTCGCGAGACTACGTGATAATTCTGTCAAATCTGACAAAGCCTTATCTAAACGCAGGCCACCAGTTTCAATTTTAATTTCCATTTATTTCCTCTTTTAGCATTGCAATCAATAAAATAATCACTCCAACAGTCAGATAGCTATCTGCCACATTGAAAATTGCAAAATTGATAAAGTCAAGGTGAAACATATCCACAACAAAGCCCTGACTGACCCTGTCAATAAAGTTTCCAAGACCACCCGCGATTATCAGAGTCAAACCCAAGACCATCCAGAATGAGTCCTCCATGTGCTTATGTAGATACCAAATGGCACCTACCACGACGACCAGGGTAATGACAGCGAATAACAACTGCTGATCTTGTAAGATAGAAAAGGCTGCCCCTCGATTTTGCAGGTAGGTCAAGCTAACGAAATTGGGAATCCAGGAGCGCACTTCACCCAGTGGAATCTGTTGGACGATATAGGATTTAACTAACTGATCCAGCGCAATCAAAAGCAGTACAATGACTGCCACTATTCCTCTTTTTTTCATGATTTCCTCTTCTGATTAAAATATTCTTGCATGACTTCTACGAAAAGAGTTCCAGCTTGACTCAGCTCCACTTCTTCACGTTTAACATAGACCATGCGGTTATCTAGGTTATCCTTGAGACGAATAACTGTGATGCCATTCACACTGTCACTATCTAAAAATCCGGAACCTGTTGCATAAGCGTCCGTCCGCTCCAAAATACCATTCAAAGTAGCACGGTCTGTCACATTAAACATCTGCGAGCTCGCGCTGGTATCAACAAAGTTCTCTGAATAATAAAGATACTCGTCTTTCTCTTGCGTGAAACGAACCGTTGGTAGATCCGCTAAATCCTCCATGACCAATTCCTCTTTCTGAGCTAAAGGATGCCCCTCACGGAGATAAATATGGGTATGGAAGGGAATTAGTTCAATAACCTCTAGGCCTAACTTTTCAACCCGTTGCATAATCCCTTTTTTATTTTGATTATTGAGGTAGATAATCCCAATCTCACTGTGACCTTGCGCTACTTCGTCTAAAATTTGAACAGTAGTTGATTCAAAAATACGGAAGTTCTTATAATCAGGATAGCGCTCTGAAAAGGCCGTAATGGTTGGTGGCAAGAAGTCATAGTGCTGACTGGCAATGGAAAATTCATCCTTTTCTTCCTCAGGATGGGCATACTGATTTTGAAAAATATCAAATCCTTTAACCAATTCTTGCGCTTTTTCATAGAATTCCATACCACGACGAGTCAAGAAAGTCCCTGAGCTGGTCCGACGGAAAATCTTAAAACCCAATTCTTTTTCCAAATCACGAACAGAAATAGACAGACTCGGCTGACTAACATACATCTTTTCAGCAGCTTCACGAAAAGTACCGCTATTGGCAATGGCCACAACATAGCGTAATTGTTGAATGTTCATCTTCTACCTCCAACTTCTTTATCTTTTCATTATACCATATTTTAGAAGTTTTCCAAAAAGGAAAAAAGAACATCCTATTCTTCTTAACCTTCTTAACTATCTTCACTATCTGCCTTTCTCAAGCCAACCTTATTTTCAAAATCAATTCAAAAAATAACTGGATACACACCACTCCAATATCGAAAAGAAAAACGTTGACTATTTGTGAAAAAAGAAAATGCCGGAAAGTTCCGACATTTTTTAGTAAGCTAACTTCCTGAAAATAGGAGTAACCATACATTCCAGAAGGCAGTGATATTGATGAGAATATGAACTAGTATTGGATAGTAGAGATTTTTTGTCATGCGATACAGTAGAGCTAAAATGAGACCTCCACTAGCATAAATGAAAAAAGCAAGAGGAGTTAAAGCAAAATTGATATGAATATAACCGAAAATAATAGCAGAAAGCAAGACATCTCCGTACCAAGGCGAGTTTTTGAAAAAGGTTGTCATAAGCACACCGCGATAAATCAATTCCTCAGCAATAGGGCCGATGAAGCAAGCCATGAGCAAGAAATAGGGTAATTCCTGTCTCCCTATCATTTCTATCGTTTCATTCAAAGAAATTTGATTTGAAGACGAGGGTATGAAATAAGACAAGAGGACGTCAGACATATACAAAATGATGTAACCCAGTAAAAGGTAGATAAAGTGCCTCAGCTGCCATTTGAAATGAAAAGTCTTCTTTCCTGCAAAAACTAGTAGATAGATGACCGCTAATAAAAGACCTCCACTCTCCATCCAAAGCAGAATCTGAAAAAATTCACGACTTGCTGGTAGATAGGGCTTTGCGAGGTGATTGAAAATTCCCCAAAACCAAGTTGATTTGTAAAAAATTAAGGATAATGCTAGTAAAATCTGAATAATCCGTTTTTTCATATTAAATCCTCTGTTTTCTCCATATTCCTAATAAATTTTACTTAAAATCTCGCAGGACTTCCTTTGCAAAGATGATTGCCTCCTCCAATATATCCTAAATCATAGGTTCCTCTGGGACAAAATCCATGAACCGGCATAGTTAATACCGGCTCTATTTGCCAAGGAAAATAACCATTAGGTTCTTTTCCATAGGGATCTGCTCCACCTTGTATCAGCTCTAATTCTTCATTTGTTAGATTTATATTTTTTGTCATTAAAATCATGATATATTTCCTCCGTTATTGTTTAGATTAGTTGAGTAATCTGATACTCATACCTACTTACAAAAAACTATTATATTAAGTTGGTTTTTTAATTTGTCTAGTTGCAACGTTGACAAGTTTAGTATAACATATCTTGGCCAAATATCCTCTTCAAATCATGAATTGTCATCAAAACGTCCTAAACTGCAAAATCAATTAGCTCCTGTCCCTTTGACCGTCATCTTCTCCAAAATATGTTATAATAATACCAAAAGATAAAGAAGGAAGACCTATGATTAAACTACTAGCCTTGGATATGGACGGAACCCTCCTCGATGAAGCCAAGGAAATTCCACAAGCTCACATTACTGCTATTCACCAAGCTATTGAAAAAGGTGTCAAATTGGTTCTTTGTACGGGTCGCCCGCTTTTCGGTGTCCTCCCCTACTACAAAAAACTGGGGCTTGGCCTCCAGAATGAGTATGTGATTGTTAACAATGGTTGCTCAACTCACCAGACAAGTGACTGGGGACTAGTTGACTGGCAAGAACTTAGTCCAGCAGACATCGAATACCTCTATGATCTAGCTGAAAAAAGTGATGTTCAGTTGACTCTTTTTGATGAGAAACATTATTTCGTCCTCGGTGGCAAGCCTAATCAAGTCATCCAGAATGATGCCGACCTAGTCTTTTCAGACTTGACTGAAATTTCCCTTGAGGAAGCGACTAGTGGTAAATATCGTATGTTCCAAGGCATGTTTTTGGGCAACGAAGAACAAACAGACGATTTTGAGCAGCGTTTTGCTGAGGAACTCTGCCAACGATTCAGTGGAGTTCGTTCGCAGCCTGTCATTTATGAAGCTATGCCACTTGGAACGACCAAGGCTACCGCTCTTTCACGATTAGCAGAGATTTTGAAGATTGATTCCTCAGAGATTATGGCCATGGGCGATGCTAATAACGATATCGAAATGCTCCAGTTTGCAGGGATGGGCATTGCAATGGGAAATGCAAGCGATTATGTCAAATCTCTTGCGGATGCCGTTACAGCAAGCAACGAAGAAGACGGTGTTGCGCGTACCATTGAGAAATATATTCTATAAATCTCGTAGCGGAGCAAATGTCTCTGATCAAACTGGACACTACGAATCCTTAATCAATCCAGAATTGACCTATATGGGTTTGGCAGCCTTTGAAAACCCTGTTACTCAAAATGGATGGATTACCGTTGCACAAAGTTTCGGAACATCATCTGGTGGCTCTGAAGAATTAGCTGGTGGTTATGGAAAAGCCATTCAATACATAGAAGCCTACTCTTCTCAGATTCAAACATTTGCGACTAAGGCGAATCTTTTTGACAAAAATTTGAAGGCTATCGGAACTCATAAAATCAAAAATGAAAATAAGAGTACAACGAATAATTCCTACAATTTCTTTAACCAAATGCAAGAAGTAGGTAAAAGTATGGGTTTTTGGCGACAAGCTGGCTCGCGTTGGTAGTTTATGCAACTTGATGGGATCTTACCCTTACAATCAGTGGGCAAAATTAGATAATATCTGGTATCGCTTCGATAGTTCAGTCTGGATGCAAGCAGGTTGGTTGAAAGACGGTGAGACTTGGTACTATCTCGACGGTTCAGGTGCTATGAAAACAGGCTGGATGAAGGTATCTGGCAAATGGTACTATGCTTATAGCTCTGGTGCTCTAGCAATCAATACGACTACACCAGACGGTTACCGTGTTAATTACAATGGGGAATGGGTAGGATGGTTTAACTACAACAAAAATACTCTATACTATCTCACAGTGAGTAGTCTTCACTTTCAAATAGTATAGAGATTTTTATTTACCTAGTATAGCTCTTATCTTAGGTGTTTATAACAAACTGAAACAAGAGTGGGACAAAAGAGCCTCGTAAAAGGTATTGCAACTTGGTAATACCTTTTTGAGGTGCTTTTTGATATGAGCACATGTCTTCTCAATAGGATTGTACTCAGGTGAGTAGGGAGGAAGGGGTAAAAGTTTATGCCCAAACTCTTCACACAAGAATTCTATCCTAGCTATTCTATTGGAATCTTGCATTATCCATAATAATAACTGAGGGTGTGGTTAATGTTGGTAAGAGAAATTTCTGAAACCATGCTTCAAAAAAGTCGCTCGTCATCGTCTCTTCGTAGGTCATTGGAGCGATTAAGTCACCATTTGTTAGACCTGCAACCAAAGAAATCCCCTGATATCTTCTTCCAGAGACTTTACCTCCTATTAACTGACCCTTTGATGAGCGACCATATTCTCGATAAAAGTAAGTATCGAATCCTGTTTCATCAATATAAACAGGTGCTAAGTGCTTTAAACTATTAAAATTCTTAAGAAATAAGGCTACTTTTTCTGGGTCTTGTTCATAGATAGTATAGTACTTTATGGTTACCGAACAAGTCTAATGAAAAAATTCTGATGATAGTTCTAAATCTCAATAACCGCTTGGGTTCCATGATCCAACTCCAGCAAGACATCTATACTTGTATAGAAAATCCTGCCCTGAATAAGGAGATGTAAATATTTCTTTCCTCCAAAATGGTCATAGTTTTGCTGGCTTTTACAAATACCTTTACATCGTTTTACTATATCTTACAATACCTTTTAAAACAGCTATATTTTGAGCTTTTAAATAAATGTTTTTACATCATTTTACAGAGATTTACGACACTTTTGCCCCTTTTTTGCCCCCTGTTTTTTAAAAAACTTCATCAAAACTCTTGACTTTATCGGTATACCGTGATATAATATAATCAAGATAAGGAAAGGGGGTGATGAAATTGAACAAAGAAGATTGGCTTAGGTTACTTGAAAAGGTAATAGACAATATTCCTGAAACGGTAACTGCTATCGCAAGTCTAGTGACCGCAATAACGGTCGCAAGGCAAAACAAAAAGCGTAAACCGAAATCCCGTCAAAGAAAAAGGTAAACGCTAAGAGGTTGGGGCGAAAGCCCCTCACACCTCTATTTTATCAAATGAAAAGAGGAAATGCAATGGTCAGCGCAATAGCTATTTTTATAATTGCAATCAATGTATATATTTATCTAAAAAACAAAAAGGACAAATAAGATGAGAAAAGTTATTCAAGAATTGCTAGACAGTTCGATGTCTACATCTACTATTTCGCAAGGTGCTGGAGTTCCATGGACTACTGTTTCTGATCTCAGAAAAGGAAAAACAAGCATGGACAAAATGGCACTTCTCACAGCGGAAAAACTTTATGAATTTGCTACAACTGATAAGCAGTGATTTCGGTCACTGTTTTTTATTTTTAACAAAACACCGTTTTTGACAATAATACACCACGATTTCCTCTCCATATTCTTCATGTAAACGCTTTTTTGAACAATAGGATTGTGATTTTGCTTTCTAATCGTTCAAAATATGTGTTTTTGCACAATAAAAAAACCGCAAGCCTGAGCCTGCGGTTGGTGTAATCTATTTTGAAGCCTTTCTATTTAGTCGTAATCAAGCCGTCTGGCTCCACTGCGAACTCTGGCTTATCTGCCATTGTTCCGTCTGCATTGAGGTAGTACCATCCTGTTCCGTCTGCGGACTGGACGAAGGCGTTTGAAACCATGGCACCTTCTTTACCGTCTAAGTAGTACCAAGTCTCCTTGTACTTGACCCATCCTGTCTTCATAGCGCCCTCTACGTCGAAATAATACCACTTCTCAGCGATTTTCTTCCAGCCTGTCGCCATTTCGCCTGAGTTATCAAACCAGTACCAGTTGCCATCTGTGTGCTTCTTCC
>NZ_VMLA01000083.1:0-1644 GCF_013276425.1 Streptococcus sp. 3874
TTCTTTAATCTCGTTTAGGTGTTGTAGAGGGAGAGGGGGAGGAAGGGGGGAGGGAGGAAAAAGGAAAGAAAAAGGGGGGAAAGGAAAGGAAAAAGAAGAGAGGGAGGAGAGGAAGAGCTGGACTTTCTTGTAGTCTATAGTAATTATCTTGTAACCTAGTTGCTTTGGCACTGTTGAGAGCATTAGCGATTCTCCTTGGACTCATCTTCCAATTAATTTGATGTTGGAGGAGTCGAAGATGAATTAAAGCGATAAAACAAGTCAAAAAATGTGCCTGTATATGATTTTCTGTCCATACATAAACAGGTCTACTTTCAAGCTCTGTCTTCGTGATGCGGAAGCAATCCTCAATCTTAGCTAACTCTTTATAAGCCTCCAACATCTCTTCATCTGTCATTCCAACTTCACTTGTTACAAGAACATTCACACCATCAAACTGAGCATCAAAATCAACCTGCTCATGGTCAATGGTAACAAGTGGGGAAAAAGGCTTTAGTTCCCCTGTTTTTTCATCCAGATAGTGGAGGTCTAGATATTTCTTGCCTCCTTTTTTACTGGTCTGTCGAAAGAGTTCCGCATTGGTTAGTTGGCTGGCATATTCTAAAGCACCTTCCCGACGAATCCGTTCTCGATCAGCGTATTTCTTAGACCAAGTAATCAGAACTTTCTCTTTGACAAGTGGAGAATCCTTCTTCGTTCCCAGCTTGCGTTCACGTAGATAGGACTTCTTTGCGAAGGTCAACTCCTTATTAAATTGCCAATCGTTTGGATTTAGAATTTGTGTTTGTAGCTCCTTTGAGGCGCCACGCCGTCCACGATGCTTCTGGGAGAAGAGCCATCCATCTTTTTGATGAATCATCTCAGAAATATTGTAAGAGCTATTCATAGCCTTATCGGCCACCACCACAATACGCTCAATTCCAAACTGTTTTTTAACTTCCTCAACAGCTGGAAGATAGGTAATAGGATCTGTTTGATTTCCTCTAAATAACTTATAACTGATGGGAATTCCATTCGTATCCATAAATAATCCTAATTGGACAATGGGTTTGGGACGATGTTCCTTACTAGGACCTCGCCTTCTTAGTCCTTCTTTTAGAATTTCACCATCAACTGAAACAACCGTCTCATCGGGGATATCTGTTTCAAAGTAGTAGTTCGTTACATCGTAGAAAACTAAACGTGCTTCACGCTTGGTCATGCGACTCACTTCTTTATGAAGATGAAGCAGAAGTTTTTCTTTCAAGGTATCCAACTTATCTAACGAACGATAAATAGCGTTGAGGCTTATTTCCCAATGACCAAATAAGTTTACTTGAGAAGCATAAGTAGATAACTTACTATCTGGATTGAGGACTCTCTGAAAAACTAATAGTTTTAAAATTTGAGACAAATCGTACTCTGATTTCGATTTCACTGTCTTTAGAAACTCGGTTAGTTTTAACTCTTCAAACAGGTTATCCAAGACCATCCAACCATAGGACTGATCCACCTCATTCATAGGAGCCAGTAGGTCATAGCTTACTTGAAAGAATTGAGGTTCTGTTAGTAGACCTTCCTTTGCCTCACGTTTCAAACGTTCTAAGATATCAGGTTCCTCTACCTCTAGTTCATCTAAGAGACCATATTTTTTCAAAATACGCT
>NZ_VMLA01000084.1:0-1079 GCF_013276425.1 Streptococcus sp. 3874
TTTGGATAAGGTGTTGCTCCATGACAATTCATCTATCTAGCCTAGGGCAGGTCTATCTCGTATGTGGGAAAACGGATATGAGACAAGGCATTGATTCACTGGCTTATCTGGTTAAAACCCACTTTGAATTGGATCCTTTCTCCGGTCAAGTTTTTCTCTTTTGTGGTGGACGTAAAGACCGCTTTAAAGCTCTTTACTGGGATGGTCAAGGATTTTGGCTACTATATAAACGCTTTGAGAACGGTAAGTTGACTTGGCCAAGTACAGAAAAGGATGTCAAAGCTCTCACACCTGAACAAGTAGACTGGCTGATGAAGGGCTTTTCTATCACTCCCCAAATAAATTCATCAGAAAGTCGTGATTTCTATTGAAATGATGCCTTTCTTTTTAGTATAATAAAGTTAGAAAACAAGGAGGGGAAGACGATGAAAGACTTATTAAAACTCATTCAACAACAGAGTGCTACAATTGATAGTCTCACCAATGAACTTGCCCTTCTTCGTGAACAAGTGGCTTATCTAACGCAAAAGCTCTATGGAAAATCCTCTGAGAAAAGTGTTTGTCCATCTGGACAAGTCAGCCTTTTTGAGGAGGAAGCTTCATCTGATGAAGATGGAGAGGTTCCCAGTTGAAAGAGAAGAAATCACCTATAAACGTAAGAAAGCTAAAGGAAAACGTCAAGCTCTTCTTGCCCAATTCGATTCAGAAGAACTCCATCATCGCTTAGAGGATTGCATTTGCCCTGACTGTCAGGGAGAGCTAAAAGAGATTGGAGCGAGTCTTCAAGGCCAAGAATTAGTCTTTATTCCTGCGCAATTAAAACGCATAGATCATATCCAACACTCTTACAAATGCCAAGCATGCAGTGAGAAAAATCCGAGTGATAAAATTGTGAAAGCTCCTATCCCTAAAGCCCCTTTGGCGCATAGCCTTGGCTCAGCTTCTATTATCGCTCACACCATCCATCAGAAGTTTAATCTGAAGGTCCCCAATTATCGCCAAGAAGAAGATTGGGCTAGGATGGGTTTACCAATCACACGTAAGGAAATCTCTAATTGGCATATCAAGGCGAGTCAATA
>NZ_VMLA01000085.1:0-4707 GCF_013276425.1 Streptococcus sp. 3874
TGCTTAATTTCATTATAAAGTTTTTAGTTCAAAATAGCAAGTTAAAGGAATAAATAATTCTTTATGGTAATAAACAAAAAAAAAAGTTAAAAATTACATAAAAATACTTGACTAAATAAAATATATCTGTTAGAATAAAAAAAGAAAGGGGTTTCATTGCATGAGAAAAAAACGTGGAATTAAAAAATTAGTTACATTTGCATTGCTAGGTGTTTTTATGTTTAGTAATACAATTCCTTACCAACAGTTTATTCAGAAGAATAAACAATTGGAGATTCGAGTGCAATCGCAAAAGAAGTCCAATGGTCTTGATGTTGGGAAGGCGGATTGATTTTATATTACTTTAAAATTCAACTATTTAGAGAAAGGTATTCTGATGAGAGCTTGTAACAATACCAGATAGATATAAGAATGGAGATGTTTGATAAAATGCTTTCATAGCTAACCAACTGTTGAAAATTATGAGTTACAAAATCTAAAGTATTTAAGATTGGTTTATAAAATTAGGTCTCTGCCTGTAGAAAGGAACGTGCAGTTAGAAAGGAGGAAAAAATAGGATACTATAATTCAGACTGAGATTTCTAATTAAAATATATAGTTGCATTTCGCTCATTTTCATAATATTTCATTCAGAGGAGTAATAATATGTTAAAATTTAGAAAAGTAGTTGCATCATCCCTTGCCGTTTTGGCATTTAGTTTGGCTCTTCCTGTTTTGGCAGTTTCTCACCGTGGTGGCGAGTGGACCTATGGAGGCCATCATGATCCAAATAATTGGGGAGCATTTTCGAATTATTATCATGGTTCACAGTATCACTGGGCCTATGTTGGAAGTAATGGACGTAACAATCAAAAAACAGTTTATGCAGGAGCACGTAGTGCGGCCTATGCGTTTGTTAATACAAATTTTGGGGAGCAAGTTACATTTGATGCGGGATGGTAAAGAATAATTGAAGAAGATTCTTTTATCAATAGTTCAGTAAGCTTGTTAGTTTATAGAGGGCAGGAGTATTTCTGTCCTCTGTTTTAGAATAAGGAATGCACTATGAAAAAATTATTTATACTCATATCCAACCTGCTTGCTAGTTTGTTCTTTGTTTGGGTATTTACCATTTGGACTGATACATATGTCTCCCATTATTACCCCAACGTTGTTGTACGTGATTCTTCCCCTGAAACAACTTTTCAGCATGTTGCTACACGCTTGGAAAAACTAGCAGAAGAAACAGATAGCTTTATTGCGATTCAACACCAAGATCCTAACTCAGAAGGTACTACAGTTTTTTCTTATACGACCTTTGGGGACGGAAAGTTGCCTGATGGGCTTCAGGAAAAAAATCTAGAAGATGCTCAAAGTAGTAGTGTTGAAACAAACTATTTTGTATTCGATGGACACCTAGATATTCACTTGCTAAGGGAAGAGCTAAGTCAACTTGGCTTGACTAACATGCACCTGACAATTCCATCTAAACTATCTACGTTAATGGCTATCTTTAGTAACGGATTTCAGTTAATCAGTCTATTGATTTTCATCTTAACCTTTGTAGCACTGACTTTAATTAGTCAAATTAGCCAATTACGGTCATCGGGCATTCGCCTCATTTCAGGAGAGAAACGGTGGTCCATTTTCCTTAGACCAGTTGGTGAGGATTTGAAAGGGATAGCTGTTGGTTTCAGTTTAGCTGGCGTGCTCGCCATTCTTATGCAAAAAATTCTGTCGCTTCCAACGCAATCCCTAATGACCATAGGAGCAGGCTTGCTCAGTTATAATCTCATCTTGTTGTCGATCTCCCTGTTTTTCGCTCAACTCTTCGCAGTTGGGATAAAAAAGATACACCTGATGCAGATTATAAAAGGGCAAGTGCCTGTCAGAGGAATCATTAGTTTGATTTTAATCGGTCAACTGTTAGCGATTATTATTGTAACGCTGGGAATAGGGAGTAGCTTAAAGTATTCCCAAGCCTGGCAACAGCATCGGATTGGACAAGAGGTTTGGAGTCAGGAAAGACAACTGATTACCCTATCAATCAGCCGTGAAGGAACGAGTCCTGGTTTTGATGAACAAGCTCAAAGGAAACTCAGAACTTGGTATCAATTGATGGATCTGGCTGTTTCAGAACAAAAGGCTTTCTTATCTAGACACCAGTTAATTGACCGTACTTTGCAAAATGGCATGGCTTCCTCCAAAAACTTGACAACCTCTACAGAATGGCACGATTACAGCCCGAATGGCAATGTCCTTATCGTCACACCGCATTACTTGGAGCGTCAAAACATTCCTGTAGATACAACTATTAAGCAAAAGATGAATCACCTTAATGTAGGGGAGTTTGTCTTATTGCTGCCTGAACACCTCCGTTCAGAGGAAGAACATTATAAATCTGTTTTTGAAGACGACTTAACCAGTCGCATGTCTAGTCAAGATGAACGACAGCAAATGACTGCTACGGTAGGTTATTTAGAATCAGGTCAGGATCGTTTTGTGTATAATACGACCCCTATTTCTTACCAGCAGTTTTTGAAAGATCCAATCATCATTGTTATAACACCCCAATCAACTGGTCCACAGTCCATTTTGTTTTGGATAGACGCAGTACAGAACTACGTTCTCTTTAATCAATTGTCTGATGCCCAGGAGCTTATCCAGAGACAAGGCATTGAAAATTGGGTCTCAGAAATGCAAACAGGTTACCACAACTACATCACATTATTGGATAATATCCAGAGGGAACGTTGGGTAATGCTAGCAGGAGCTGTGCTTGGGATTGCAACTTCAATCTTGTTGTTTAACACTATGAATAGGCTCTACTTTGAAGAATTTAGACGTGCCATTTTTATCAAACGCATTGCAGGTCTCAGGTTCTTAGAAATCCATCGCACTTATCTCTTTGCTCAACTGGGTGTGTTTTTACTGGGATTTGTTGCGAGTGTATTTCTTCAGGTAGAGATAGGAGTTGCTTTCTTAGTCTTGTTACTCTTTACTGGTCTATCTCTTTTACAGTTACATGTCCAAATGCAGAAAGAAAACAAGATGTCCATTCTTGTTTTGAAGGGAGGTTAATATGATTGAACTTAAACAGGTGAGTAAATCTTTTGGAGAACGAGAGTTATTTTCGAATCTTTCAATGACATTTGAGGCTGGAAAAGTCTATGCCTTAATTGGTTCAAGTGGTAGCGGAAAAACAACCTTGATGAACATGATTGGGAAATTAGAACCTTATGATGGGACGATTTTTTACCGAGGTAAAGACTTGGCCAATTATAAATCAAGTGATTTTTTCCGTCACGAATTGGGCTACCTCTTCCAGAACTTTGGCTTAATTGAAAACCAAAGTATTGAAGAAAACCTTAAGCTAGGTCTCATTGGTCAAAAGTTGAGTCGGTCGGAACAGCGGTTGAGGCAGAAGCAGGCTTTAGAACAGGTCGGCCTGGTTTATCTTGACCTAGATAAGCGCATCTTTGAGTTATCGGGCGGAGAATCGCAACGGGTTGCCTTGGCAAAAATTATCTTAAAGAATCCACCCTTTATTCTGGCAGATGAGCCAACAGCTTCAATAGACCCAGCAACCTCTCAGTTGATTATGGAGATTTTGCTATCTCTTCGAGATGATAATAGGCTAATCATTATCGCAACACATAATCCGGCAATTTGGGAGATGGCTGATGAAGTGTTCACGATGGATCATCTGAAATAAAAATCCTTGTTTTTAATTGCACGATGAGTTACTGAAATATTATCATGAATCAAGAATTGGAGTTAATTTAGAATTGTACTTAATTTAGAATTGTACTTTATTAATATTGAGGTAACTTTTTCTTGATAAAGGAAGAAATAATGGAGAGGAAGTTAGAATGAAAAAATTCGACAATTATATTATTGAGAAGCCTTGCGATTCTAATTCAGATAAACTGCAAAAAATCTTAATAATTGAAAGTTTGGTAGATGATATTTTGCAATTTTCTCTCAGAATCAATAATAGTGTAGGAGAGATTTTCCTCCTACAACCGTTTCAAAAGAAAACTATCTTTATTCCATGTTATTTTGAGGAAGATATTGTGAAAGTCAAAGATGATGATAAAGTTGAGTGGAATTTGTTAGAATTTCAAAAATTTAGAGCATTTTTGGCTTAGTAATCTGTGTTGAAGGCTCAAAACCTATGGTAAAAAAGTCGCTTTGAAAACGTATTGCCTCCAAAGATTTAGTTAAATAATGATTTAACACAAAAAGAAATTATTGAAGTTCTGGAAAGATGTTGTTTCAGTATTGAGAAAAGGTGGGAAAAACTTGCGATTTTCACAGAGAAAGGATTGTTATAAATCTTGCATAGCTCTCTTGCTTCTATATAATAATTTTTGACTTGTTCTTTGCCAAGGAATTGTGTTCCACAATTTCCAACGAGAACGAGCAGGGGAGCTAGTTGGTAACTTGTTTGCCTCTCTTTACAGAGTTCGATAGTCTCAAGAGCTTCTTGGATGGCTTCATTATATTTTTCCTTTGATACTAGGTAGTGAGCGTAATTGTAACGAACTCTGATGTAGCCAAATAAAAACTCTTGATGCTCAAAATTTTTTGTCTGATATAACTCCATCAAATGAGAGTAGTTTGCCTCATATTCTTGTTCAAGACCCACTAAGGAATAGAAATTAGATAGAGTATTCAACGCCTTTAAATAAATCAGAGTATTTGAAGAGACTTTTAATAATATAT
>NZ_VMLA01000086.1:0-6016 GCF_013276425.1 Streptococcus sp. 3874
GGTTAGGATATTTCTCCTTGACCTGACGAATGAACTCTTGAATTTCCAAACCATCGTAGCGTTCACGCTTGGTACAATCCAGAGCAATCACCTCGATGTCCAGTTCTGCCAATTCATCAACTTCTTTCATAGTAGCCGTGATGAAGGGTTCTTGTGGCGGATAATCTCGTTTGATTATCCCAATAATCGGAAGTTTGGTGACTTCCTTAATTTCCTTGATATCGCGAACACTATTGGCTCGGATACCGACTGCTCCACCTTGCTCAGCCGCTTTGACCAGCAAGGGAATCACCCCTCCCGCTTCTGTATAAAGCGGTTCATGAGGAAGAGCCTGACAAGAAACGATGATTCCATCTTTGATTTGTTCAATCAAGGCTTCTTTACTAATCTGTGGCATCCTCTTTCCTCCCTTTCTTTTTTCTTTATTTCTATGAGATTATTATACCTTAAAATTAAAACGCTTTCAAGAGTTTGTAGTATAATAGATTTCAGTTTCAAAAACTAGCCAAGTCAAACAGCTCCTCTAAAAGTACTTTCAGAGGAGCAAGTCGACCTATAATAGGAGAATACCAAAATTTAGTTTACAATTTCTGACAATTTTACTTTGCGATCTTCAAACATAGACTGGGTACAAGCATCTGCAGTAGCAATTGCTTCTAGGGCAGCTTCACCTGTCAATAGTTTTGCAAATTCTTCTGATACTGGGGCTCCTTCCATAATCTCATGCAGATAGCGCATTTCTTTATCAATGACAGATGATAGCCATAATGGAGTACGTTTACCTGGTTTACCATAAGCAATTGCTCCATCCATCTCTGTACTATGATAGATACGAGTCCGATCATCATCTTCTTCTTGCGATTCGTGAATCAAGAAATAGCTTTCTTGCCCATCTAGCTTAAGAGTTCCTTTACAGTTGAATAAGTCTAAGCGGATGGCACCTTTGCTTCCTTGGATTAAGACATAATGTTCACCCCAACGATAAGCTGAACCCCATTCTAACAAGGCAAAACGCTTATTAGAAAATTCCATATTGACAAAAATCATATCATCTTCATCACCGAAATGTTCACCTTCATGGGCCACATTTCCACCTGTCATGGTTACAGTTTCAGGCATGCCCCCCATAAGGAATTGAACGCAATCCAATTCATGGATGTGGTGATACAAGTGACCACCTGATTTTTCACGAATTTTTTTCCATGATACTGACGGTTGTTGTTCTTCCCAACCATTACGAGCTGTATGACAATATAGAACGTCTCCGATAACTCCTTGATTAATGAGTTCTTTTGCATGATGAACACCATTAAAGAAATTCATAATATGTCCTGCCATAAAGGTTACATTGTTTTCTTTACACGCATCTACCATCTCGCGACAATCTTGATAAGAAAGCGCAATTGGTTTTTCACAGAAAACATTTTTACCATGCTGTGCAGCCTTAATAACCGGTTCCTTATGAAGATTATTTGGAGTTGCGACGATAACACAATCTACTTCATCGCTAGAAACCAACTCATCTAAGGAACTTGCTACTTTTGCTCCCAATTCTTCTGCAATCGCCTCTGCATTATCTGGATCATAGAGAAGAGTAATCTCTGCTCCATCATTCTTTTGCATGTAGCGAGCCAATTCAGCTCCAAAATACCCTGCTCCAACAACACCGTATTTAACCATGTTTTTCTCCTTTATTATTGAATAAACTTTCTAATTTTAACTTATACTCTTCGAAAATCTCTTCAAACCGCGTCAACGTTGCTTCATCTACAGCCTCAAAAACGTGTTTTGAGCCGACTTCGTCAGTTTTATCTGCAACCTCAAAGCTGTACTTTGAGCAGCCTGCGGCTAGTTTCCTAGTTTGCTCTTTGATTTTCATTGAGTATTACTTCACAGATCCTTCTGACAATCCACTTGCAATTTTATTTTGGATGATAGAGAAGAAAATGATTGATGGAAGAACTACAATAACAGATGCTGCCATCATATCTCCCCAGTCTAGTATTTCTGAACCATTAAGTGAACGAAGGGCTACTGCTACTGTCATCTTTCCTGTATTGTTAATCAAAATCAAGGCATACAGGAATTCATTCCAAGCATTGATAAATGTATAAATGGCTGTTGCTACAATACCTGGTGCTACAATCGGTAGCACAACTTTATAAAACGTTACAAATTTATTTGCACCATCAATTCGAGCTGCTTCTTCAATTCCAATTGGAACTGTTTGGAAAAATCCAACTAAGAGCCAAACTGCATATGGAACACTAAAAGATAGATAAACCATCATCAAGCCAAATAAACTATTTGTTAACCCAACTTTAGCAATGGCAATTGAATAGGGAATTTCTAACAAAATTGGTGGGAAAATATAGGTAATGACGAGTAGTCTCGACATGATTGCTCCCAATTTAGGGAAGAATCGAACAATACCGTAGGCTGCCATAGCAGAAATAATAATCGCAATAAGGGTTGTAGCTAAGGCAATGATTAAACTATTTCGAATGTTATCAATAAAGTGCAAATCGTTGATAACATGTATAAAATAATCTAATGTAAACTGTTCAGGCCAAAATCGTGTTGGATACTGAGTCAATTCCCCTTTCCCCTTGACAGACGATATGATAATCCATACCAATGGGAAAATTGCAACAATAGTCGCACCAATCAAGAGTGCATGTGAGAGAATATCTAAATAAATACTGGATTTCTTCTTCATTATTTTCTACCCTCCTTTTCCCACTTACTGATGATAGCAAAGTAGATAAAGCAAATCGCCATCAAGAAGATAAAGAGCAACACTGTAACTGCTGAAGCACGACCCAACAATTTAGTGCCCCAACCCAGGTTGTAAGCAAAAATTGGAAGCGTCGTTGTAGCATTAGCCGGTCCACCACCCGTAATAAGGTAGATAATGTCAAAGTTATTAAAGATCCATACAGTTCTCAAAACAACTAGAAGCCCTACAACTACTTTAATATGTGGAAAGACGATAAACTTGAACACCTGCCAACTTGAAGCACCATCTATCTTAGCAGCCTCAAATTGTTCTTCTGGTACTGTTTGCAAAGCTGAAAGCACATTAACCATAATCATTGGTGCTCCAAACCAAATGTTGATAAACACCAAACATAGGAATGCCCATGTACTATCTGTCAAAAATGCAGGTGTATGTTCCATTAAACCTAATTTTACGATTAGATTAGGTAAGTAGCCATAAACCCCGTTTAGAATCCACTGCCAAGAGAAGGCAATAACGATGGTAGGAAATGCCCAAGGAACAATCAATAAGGTCCTATATAATTTCTTGAAGTGGCGTACTCTGTGAAGAGCTAAAGCCAATACAAACCCTACTAAAACTTGACCAACTAATGAGAAAATGGTCCACTTAATTGAATTAAAGAACGCATTAAAGAAGTTGGGATCTGATAGCACAGCTTTATAGTTAGCTAAACCAACAAATTTATAATTGGGCATAATCAAATGCTTATTGGTAAAGCTATAAAAAATACTCGAGAAAAACGGATAAACAAAGAGTAATCCTACGATAATCATAGCTGGCAAAACAAATATCCAGCGAGTTAAATTACGTTCTTTAACCATTCTCCTTCTCCCTTCTTTTACAAGATTGGGCTAGGGCTTTTCAGCTCACTAGCCCACCTATTTTCTAGTCTTTTACATCTACTGAACAGCCTCAAATAAATCGTTTAATTGTTTTTCTGCTTCTTTTGCAGCTTTCATAGGATCTGTTCCATTTGTAATGATATCTTGGAACATTTGTTCAATAATGTGTTGGTTAGTCAACATACCAGCTTGTACACTTGGTCCATTTTCATAACCAATAGCAGTACCTTTTTTAACAGCTTCAGTAATCACTTCTTCAGCATGTTTAAATTTCTTACGAGTTTCATTTTCTTTATAGGCTGCAGAATCGCTAATCCCCTTAATAGTTGGCAACATACCTACTGGAGTTGAATCAAGGAATTTAACGTAGTCTTCTTCATTATAAAGTGATTCTAAGAATGCTTTAGCAACTTCTGGATGTTTTGAATTTTTCCAAACAACCATTGGAATGTTTGAGGTCTCAATTCCTTGGTCTTTATCAGATTCTTTGATTTTTGGAATAGGATAAGCATCAATCGAATCAATCAATTGAGGACTGTTGGCATTGATTCCTCCGATATGGAAGCCAGAGTTAAAGTCAAATGCTGTTTTTCCTTGATAGAACAAGGTAGCTTGCTGAAGGACATTAAAGTTCAAAGAATCTTGAGGTGAGATTTCTTTATACAATTTAACCCAGTATTTAATACCATCTTGAGCAAGTTGACTTGTCAAGTCTGCTTTAAGATCTTTTGTTAAGAGGCTTCCTCCACCACTACGTACGTAGAAGTTCAAGAAACGTGTTGCCATTAAGTCATTTGTTCCAAACGGAACAGACAAGCCATAAACTCCAGCTTCTTTCAATTTTTTAGAAGCTTCATAGAGTTGATCCCAAGTTTTAGGAACCTCAATATTATGCTCTTTTAACAAATCTGTTCTAACCCACATGACTTGTGCATGTGAATAAAGAGGAACAGAGTAGTAATCATCTCCGATTTTTGCTTCATTTAAGGCAGTTTCGTTAAATTTATCCTGTCCAATACGCTTGATAGAATCATTTAGCGGAACCAAAGCATCTGAGTTGACCATTTCCATTACTTGGTTAGGAAGAGCTGTACTAATATCTGGCACATTTCCATTTGCTAAACCTGTAGTCCATTTAGTATAGAAGTCATTCCAAGAGAATGTTTCAATCTTGATTTTCGTTTTTGGATGCTTTTGCATGAAAGCATCTGCTGATTTTTGAATACTTTCTAAACGTGGTCCTTGAGTAAAGGAGTGCCACATTGTAATCTCACCAGATAATTCTGTCGGTGGTTCAGTACTAGTTGTACTTTCTTTCTTTCCTGAACAAGCTACCAAGGCAACGGCTGCTAGCGCAACTCCAGCTAGACATAAAAACTTTCTCATTTTTTTCATCGTTCTTCCCTTTCTACATTAAGAAATCGCAACTTTAAAGACAATTTTTTTCACAGGTTCATCATTTATACGAACCTTGGGTTGATGTAAATCTTCTGGAAAAGTGATGAGGCATTCGCCAGCTCTCAAATGAACCAACTGTTCCACTTTCCCTGTGTATAATTCAATATCCTTCTCTTCATCATACTCTTGGGTAACGCTTACATTTTTCGGCGACGTAACAGCCATGGCTTCTTCGTTTTCCAAAACTAAATGAATATCCAAATATTTTTGGTGTGTTTCAAAGAAAGCCCCTGCTTGACCATCTGCTAGATAAGTAAAGCAATTCCCAAACAATCAATCACCATCGATAGCAATCGAACCTTCTGTTAAATTTTCTAGTCCTGTTTTTTCTAGAAAATCTATTAATGTTGCAAAATGTGGATTTACTCCCACATAAGTTCCTAAACGGCTAATTTTTGTAATAATCATCTCTTCTAACCTCCTTTCTCAATCTATTTTTCCTATCCAAGTTCCCCATTCTTCTGTCTAGCATTTTCTACTAGAAGGACATAAAAACACTACACTCTCTAACCTATACTCTTTGAAAATCTCTTCAAACCACAGTCGCTTCACCTTGGATTATATAGGTCAGTCTTATCTACAACCTCAAAGCGGTGTTTTGGGCAATCTACTGCTAGCTTGCTAGTTTCTTCTTTGATTTTCATTCAGTATCTCCTCAATCTTCACAAGGAGGTCTGATTTTTCTAGCGACAAACAGAATAAATAAGTTAGTTCAATGAGCTACCTTCCTTATAGATGAAATTGATATTCATGAAGGAAGTCCGCCCTTTATTTTTTGCAAAAGATACTAGTATGAATCTATTTGGGGAATTGAATTTATAAGCTGCTCACTTATACTCTTCGAAAATCAAATTCAAACTGCGTCAACGTCGCCTTGCCGTACTCAAGTACAGCCTGCGGCTAGTTTCCTAGTTTGCTCTTTGATTTTCATTGA
>NZ_VMLA01000087.1:0-19450 GCF_013276425.1 Streptococcus sp. 3874
AAGTCAGTAACCATACCTATGGTAAGGCGACGCTGACGTGGTTTGAAGAGTATTAGGAGAAAAAGAATGAAAGAAATAACCTTTGACGCATTTTACCAGCTTTATCAAAACGACCAACTTTCTTTAGTGGACGTGAGAGAAGTGGATGAATTTGAAGCTCTTCATTTAGAAGGCGTCTACAACCTGCCACTTAGTCAATTGCCTGATACCTATGATCAATTGGACAAGGATCAGTTACATTATGTTATTTGTAAATCTGGAATGAGATCGGCGCGTGCTTGCCAATTCCTATCAGAACAAGGTTATGAGGTTATCAATGTACAAGGTGGTATGACTGCCTTTGAAGAACTGTAAACATTATAATTTTCTCCTACTTGGTGTGGACTGGGTAGGGGAAAGTTATTTTTAGATAATTCTCATTTTTAAGAATCTTGAAAACATTCAATATTTACTTCGTGAAGCTTTTTTCATACTCCTATTCATGATATACTAGGTCAGTATTTTATAAATATGAAGGAGATTTTCATGGCTAAAAAAGGTGCCTTAACAGGTTTACTCCTGTTTGGAATATTTTTTGGTGCGGGGAACTTGATTTTTCCGCCTTCTCTAGGTGCTCTATCTGGAGAACATTTTCTTCCTGCCATCGCAGGTTTTGTCTTTTCAGGTGTCGGTATCGCCGTCTTGACTCTTATTATTGGAACGCTAAATCCTAAAGGATATATCTACGAGATTTCAACAAAGATAGCGCCTTGGTTTGCGACTCTTTACCTCTCAGTTCTTTATTTGTCAATCGGTCCATTCTTTGCTATCCCACGTACTGCTACAACAGCTTACGAAGTAGGGATTAGCCCCCTTTTGTCGGATGCAAATAAAGGTCTTGGTTTGATTGTCTTTACGATTCTGTATTTTGTGGCAGCCTATTTGATTTCGCTTAATCCATCAAAAATCTTAGACCGTATCGGCCGTATTTTAACGCCAGTCTTTGCGATTTTGATCGTTATCTTGGTTGTTCTAGGAGCTTTCAAATACGGTGGAACAAGTCCTCAAGCTGCTTCAGCTGCTTATCAAGCTTCTGCCTTTGGTACAGGTTTCCTAGAAGGTTATAATACCTTGGATGCCCTTGCTTCAGTTGCCTTTAGCGTAATCGCAGTTCAAACCTTGAAACAACTTGGATTTTCAAGTAAGAAAGAATACATTTCAACTATTTGGGTGGTTGGTATCGTTGTTGCCCTTGCCTTCAGCGCTCTTTACATCGGTTTAGGTTTCCTTGGAAATCATTTTCCAGTACCAGCTGAAGCGATGAAGGGTGGAACACCAGGTGTTTACATTTTGTCACAAGCTACTCAAGAAATCTTTGGCTCAACAGCTCAACTCTTCCTTGCAGCTATGGTTACTGTAACCTGCTTCACAACAACAGTTGGACTGATTGTGTCAACAGCTGAGTTCTTTAATGAACGCTTCCCACAAATCAGCTACAAGGTTTATGCGACAGCCTTTACCTTGATTGGATTTGTCATTGCCAATTTGGGTCTTGATGCGATTATCAAGTACTCAATCCCTGTGCTGGTTATTTTGTACCCAATCACGATTGCCATCGTTATGATTGTCATTGTCAACAAATTCGTGGCTCTTTCAAAACCAGGTATGCAGTTGACAATTGCTGTTGTTACAGCTATTGGCATTGCAAGCGTACTAGGAAGCTCCTTTAAGGTTGAATTTTTTGCAAATCTTGTTAGCGTTCTTCCTTTTGCCAAGGCCTCACTCCCATGGTTGGTGCCAGCCATCGTTGGAATCTTGCTCTCATTGGTTCTACCAAACAAGCAAGAAAGTGATGTTTTTGAAATGGAATAATCACTAATACTCTTCGAAAATCAAATTCAAACCGCGTCAACGTCGCCTTGTCGTACTCAAGTACAGCCTGCGGCTAGTTTCCTAGTTTGCTCTTTGATTTTCATTGAGTATAAAATCACTTTTGTAGTCAAGGCTACAGGAGTGATTTTCTTTTTTTATCCGATGATAAATGTGTTATAATAGGTAGCAAAAGAGGTGAAGAAATGAATCAAACAGTAGAATATATCAAAGAACTAACAGCTATTGCATCGCCAACAGGCTTCACTCGTGAGATTTCGGACTATTTAGTCAAAACTTTAGAAGGTTTTGGTTACCAGCCGGTTCGCACAGCCAAGGGCGGTGTTAATGTAACTATTAAAGGTCAAAATGATGAGGAACAACGCTATGTGACTGCCCATGTAGATACGCTGGGTGCTATTGTCCGTGCTGTCAAACCAGACGGCCGTCTCAAATTGGACCGTATTGGTGGTTTTCCTTGGAATATGATTGAAGGAGAAAACTGTACCGTTCATGTAGCTAGCACAGGTCAAAAGGTATCGGGAAGCATTCTCATCCACCAAACTTCTTGCCATGTCTACAAGGATGCAGGAACTGCAGAACGCACGCAAGACAATATGGAAGTGCGTTTGGACGCCAAAGTAACAAATGAAAAAGAAACTCGTGCCTTGGGGATTGAGGTCGGTGATTTTATCAGTTTTGACCCACGAACTGTCGTGACAGAGACAGGTTTTATCAAGTCTCGTCATTTGGACGACAAGGTCAGCGCAGCGATTTTGCTTAATCTGCTTCGCATTTATAAGGAAGAGAAGATTGAATTACCTGTAACAACTCATTTTGCCTTTTCAGTCTTTGAAGAAGTGGGACATGGGGCTAACTCTAATATTCCTGCTCAGGTAGTCGAATATCTGGCTGTTGATATGGGAGCTATGGGAGATGACCAGCAAACAGATGAGTACACAGTGTCCATCTGTGTCAAGGATGCTTCTGGACCTTATCACTATGACTTCCGTCAACATTTGGTTGCCTTGGCGAAAGAACAAGATATTCCATTTAAGCTGGATATCTATCCATTTTATGGTTCTGACGCTTCAGCGGCTATGTCTGCAGGGGCAGAGGTTAAACACGCCCTTCTCGGTGCTGGTATCGAGTCTAGCCATTCTTATGAGCGTACTCATATTGACTCGGTGGTTGCAACAGAGCGTATGGTTGATGCTTATCTGAAGAGCGCATTGGTAGACTAATATGTGCCTGATTTGCCAGAGAATTGAGCTCATCAAGAAGGGAGAAAATCCCTATTTTGTCAAAGAATTAGGAACAGGATATGTAGTCATTGGAGATCACCAGTATTTTGCAGGCTATAGTCTTTTTCTAGCCAAGGAACACGTTACCGAATTGCACCATTTGAAAAAGGAAACAAGACTACGTTTTCTCGAAGAAATGAGTCTAGTCCAAGAGGCAGTTGCCAAGGCCTTTACTGCTGAGAAAATGAATATCGAACTGCTAGGAAATGGCGATGCCCATCTCCACTGGCACCTTTTCCCTAGACGAAGAGGTGACATGAATAGTCACGGTCTCAAGGGGCGTGGTCCAGTTTGGTGGGTTCCTTTTGAAGAAATGACAGCAGAAACCTGCCAAGCAAAACCGGAAGAGATTAAAAGATTATACTCAATGAAAATCAAAGAGCAAACTAGGAAACTAGCCGCAGGCTGTACTTGAGTACGGCAAGGCGACGTTGACGTGGTTTGAATTTGATTTTCGAAGAGTATTAGTCGAATGTTTATCGTCAGAACTAGATAACCTATTAGAAATAAAGGAGTAGAAATGAAAAAAAGATACCTTGTCTTGACAGCCTTGATATCCTTGAGTCTAGCAGCTTGTTCACAAGAAAAAGCAAAAAATGAAGACGGAGAAGCTAAGACAGAACAGACAGCCAAGGCTGATGGCACAGTCGGCAGTAAGTCTCAAGGGGCTGCCCAGAAGAAAGCAGAAGTGGTCAATAAAGGTGATTACTATAGCATTCAGGGTAAATACGATGAAATCATCGTAGCCAATAAACACTATCCTTTGTCGAAAGACTATAATCCGGGGGAAAATCCAACAGCCAAGGCTGAGTTGGTCAAACTCATCAAAGCCATGCAAGAGGCAGACTTCCCAATCAGTGACCATTACAGTGGCTTTAGAAGTTATGAAACTCAGACCAAACTCTACCAAGATTATGTCAATCAAGATGGGAAAGAAGCTGCCGACCGTTATTCTGCTCGACCTGGCTATAGCGAACACCAGACAGGCTTGGCCTTTGATGTGATTGGGACTGATGGTGATTTGGTGACAGAAGAAAAAGCAGCCCAATGGCTTTTGGATCATGCAGCTGATTATGGCTTTGTTGTCCGTTATCTCAAAGGTAAGGAAAAGGAAACAGGCTATATGGCTGAAGAATGGCACCTGCGTTATGTCGGAAAAGAAGCAAAAGAAATTGCTGCAAGTGGTCTCAGTTTGGAAGAGTATTACGGCTTTGAAGGCGGAGACTACGTCGATTAATACTCTTCGAAAATCTCTTCAAACCACGTCAGCGTCGCCTTACCTACTGACTGCGTCGGTTCTATTCACAACCTCAAAACAGTGTTTTGAGCTGACTTCGTCAGTTTTATCTGCAATCTCAAAGCTGTACTTTGAGCAGCCTGCGGCTAGCTTCCTAGTTTGCTCTTTGATTTTCATTGAGTATAAAAAATAAACTTTTCTCTTGCAATTCCAGATAAATAGTGTATAATGGATGGGTATGTGAAAAACATACTTGTGGGAGGTAAAAATCTCTAATTACCGCCAAAACCACAAAGGAGGATTTAAAAATGGCTAAAAAAGTCGAAAAACTTGTAAAATTGCAAATCCCTGCTGGTAAAGCTACACCAGCTCCACCGGTTGGACCTGCTCTTGGTCAAGCTGGTATCAACATCATGGGATTCACAAAAGAGTTCAACGCTCGTACAGCTGACCAAGCTGGGATGATCATTCCAGTTGTTATCTCAGTTTACGAAGATAAATCATTTACTTTCGTTACGAAAACACCACCAGCTGCTGTTCTTTTGAAAAAAGCTGCAGGTGTTGAAAAAGGATCAAGTACACCTAATAAAACTAAAGTTGCTACAGTTACTCGTGCACAAGTACAAGAGATTGCAGAAACTAAGATGCCGGATTTGAACGCAGCAAACGTAGAGTCTGCAATGCGTATGATCGAAGGTACTGCTCGTTCTATGGGATTCACTGTTGTTGACTAATCAATAACACAGTAGAAAATCTCACAGCAGTCTATTAGTTGTTTTTCATACCAGGCAAGTGACTGATGCTTGTACTTGGGTACAGTAAGGGAACTTAAGGCCGTAGGAAAAGGAAAATAATAGACTGATAACCCGCAAGACTTCATCATTTCGAGAAGTGACGTGGGAGATGAAAATCGATTGAACCACTTACAAGGAGAATAGAAAATGGCTAAAAAAAGCAAACAACTTCGTGCTGCTCTTGAGAAAATCGACAGCACAAAAGCATACAGCGTAGAAGAAGCTGTAGCACTTGCAAAAGAAACTAACTTTGCAAAATTTGACGCAACTGTAGAAGTTGCTTACAACTTGAACATCGACGTTAAAAAAGCTGACCAACAAATCCGTGGAGCAATGGTATTGCCAAACGGTACTGGTAAAACTTCACGCGTTCTTGTTTTCGCACGTGGTGCAAAAGCTGAAGAAGCAAAAGCTGCTGGTGCAGACTTTGTTGGTGAAGATGACCTTGTTGCTAAAATCAACGACGGTTGGTTGGACTTCGACGTAGTTATCGCTACACCTGATATGATGGCTCTTGTTGGACGTCTTGGACGTGTCCTTGGACCACGTAACTTGATGCCAAACCCTAAAACTGGTACTGTAACAATGGATGTTGCTAAAGCAGTTGAAGAGTCTAAAGGTGGTAAAATCACTTACCGTGCTGACCGTGCAGGTAACGTTCAAGCAATCATCGGTAAAGTATCATTTGAAGCTGAAAAATTGGTTGAAAACTTTAAAGCTTTCAACGAAACAATCCAAAAAGCAAAACCAGCTACAGCTAAAGGAACTTACGTAACAAACTTGACTATCACAACTACTCAAGGTGTTGGTATCAAAGTTGACGTAAACTCACTTTAATCAGTAGTTAAAGTAATGTAAAAAAGTTGAAGACGCTATGTCTCAACTTTTTTTGATTTCAAAATCTAGTGGAATGAATCTGGAATAGTCCATCGAGCTTTCTAATACTCTTCGAAAATCTCTTCAAACCACGTCAACGTCGCCTTGCCGTGCGTATGGTTACTGACTTCGTNNTTTCCTAGTTTGCTCTTTGGTTTTCATTGAGTATAACACATTGTTAGAAGTTGGTTTAAATTTCCTAATCAGTTTGTTCACATTTACCTTCGATATATTATATCCCATAGTTAAGGTTGGTCATACAGATGATTATAGTCATGGAGCCGTAAAACTTAGTGTTTCTTTAGTTGACAAAGATGCCATGAAAAAATATCTGTAACTGTAATAGGATATTTTGAAATAAATATAGATGAAAATATCACCGATATTCTATACGTAAATGGTACTGCTATTCTTTGTCCTTATTTACGTTCTATTGTTTCAATAGTTTCGGCAATTGATAGCAGTGAAGCAATGTTGCTACCTACCATTAATGTTTTAGAGTTACTAGATAAATCTCAACCTTTTGAAGAAGAATAATTTATTAGCTCACTAAATTGAGGGTAAGGAAAAGTAAAAGCAGTAAGAAAAATGTCTTGCATTATACAGCAACCTTTTGGGAATGAGTAGATGGATTGAATAAAATTTGATTAAGAGTGGATGATTTATCTGTAGATTATTATTGGACAGTTAGTCTTGAAGTAGTCTAAGAATTAGGTTATAATCAGTAGAAGCCTTGCTAATAATGAGGAGGTTAGTTTATGTATAGTAGACTGAATCTAANNTAGAAATTAATTTTACTTTTCCAATCAATTTGTTCTCATCTTATTTCAATCCGCTATATATTATGGTATCGAATCTTCATCAGAATGATAAAATTAATCAATTAATATCTGATTACAAACAGAATATGAAAGCTTTTTATATCACTATTGAAAAATTTATACGAGATGATGAAAGTCTTAAGTGTTATTTTACAAAGGTTATTTCAAGTCGTTCCAAGGTAACAAGTCTAAATCAGATTGAAGCTGATAAAACGATACAAAGAAAATATTCAAGTGAGCTAAAAAAATTTATTGGATTTTATAATGAGATTATTTGTGAGGAAAATAGTTTCCTACATGTACGAAAGAGGTGGTCGAGTTGGTTTAGGTAGTCGGTGCGTGAGTTGATAATTCTCAGGGTATGGACTTCTTTTTCATGAATGAGGTAAAAGAGCAGGTATTGTTTAGAGACAATCATTTTGAGCATATTTTCTGGATAGAGGGAGTATCCGATTTTATGATCAAAGTTAATACCGCCCTCTGGTGAGAAGATGAGTAGGTTGGTAATTTAAACTATTAAACAGAATTTTTGATTAAAAGTATTATTTCATGAGAGAAATCCTAATTTCACAATCCATAGGCAAACGCTTGCATTCTGTTTTTTATTGGACTATAATAGGTTGGTATAAAGCCTTCTGTAGTAATAAAATGTAGAAGGTGTAGAAAGTAAGGATTTAGAATATTTGTAGTTAAAAACACAATGTTGCTATTCCTTATGATAGGGAGATAGATATGGAAATGATAGAAGTGGAACATCTTCAGAAAAATTTTGTGAAGACTGTTAAGGAACCGGGCTTGAAGGGGGCTTTGCGCTCCTTTATTCATCCTGAAAAGCAGACCTTTGAAGCGGTCAAGGATTTGACCTTTGAGGTTCCAAAAGGGCAGATTTTAGGATTTATCGGGGCAAATGGTGCTGGGAAGTCGACAACCATTAAAATGCTGACAGGAATTTTGAAACCAACATCTGGTTTTTGTCGGATTAACGGCAAGATTCCCCAGGACAATCGGCAAGATTATGTCAAAGATATTGGCGTAGTCTTTGGACAACGCACCCAGCTATGGTGGGATTTGGCTCTGCAAGAGACCTACACTGTCTTAAAAGAGATTTATGATGTGCCAGACTCGCTCTTTCATAAGCGTATGGACTTTTTGAATGAAGTCTTGGATTTGAAGGACTTTATCAAGGATCCCGTGCGGACTCTTTCACTGGGACAACGGATGCGGGCGGATATTGCGGCCTCCTTGCTCCACAATCCCAAGGTTCTTTTTTTAGATGAGCCGACCATTGGTTTGGACGTTTCGGTTAAGGATAATATTCGTCGGGCAATTACTCAGATCAATCAAGAGGAAGAAACTACCATTCTTTTGACCACTCACGATTTGAGTGATATTGAGCAACTTTGTGATCGGATTTTCATGATTGACAAGGGGAAAGAGATTTTTGATGGAACGGTGAGCCAACTCAAGGAGACCTTTGGTAAGATGAAGACTCTCTCTTTTGAACTGCTACCAGGTCAAAGTCATCTCGTCTCTCACTATGAAGGTCTGTCTGATATGACCATTGATAGACAAGGAAACAGCCTCAACATTGAATTTGATAGTTCTCGCTACCAGTCAGCTGACATTATCAAGCAAACCCTGTCTGATTTTGAAATCCGCGATTTGAAGATGGTGGATACGGATATTGAGGATATTATCCGTCGCTTCTACCGAAAGGAGCTCTAGGATGATCAAATTGTGGAGACGTTATAAACCCTTTATCAATGCAGGGGTTCAGGAGTTGATTACTTACCGAGTCAACTTTATTCTCTATCGGATTGGCGATGTCATGGGGGCTTTTGTGGCCTTTTATCTCTGGAAGGCTGTCTTTGATTCTTCGCAAGAGTCTTTGATTCAGGGCTTTAGTATGGCGGATATCACCCTCTACATCATCATGAGTTTTGTGACCAATCTTCTGACTAGATCCGATTCGTCCTTTATGATTGGGGAGGAGGTCAAGGATGGCTCCATTATCATGCGTTTGTTGCGACCAGTGCATTTTGCGGCCTCCTATCTTTTCACCGAGCTTGGTTCCAAGTGGTTGATTTTTATCAGCGTTGGCCTTCCATTTTTAAGTGTTATTGTCTTGATGAAAATCATATCGGGTCAAGGTATTGTAGAGGTGCTAGGATTAACTGTCATTTATCTTTTTAGCTTAACGCTCGCCTATCTGATTAACTTTTTCTTTAATATTTGCTTTGGATTTTCAGCCTTTGTGTTTAAAAATCTTTGGGGTTCCAACCTACTTAAGACTTCCATAGTGGCTTTTATGTCGGGGAGTTTGATTCCCTTGGCATTCTTTCCAAAGGTTGTTTCAGATATTCTCTCCTTTTTGCCTTTTTCATCCTTGATTTATACTCCAGTTATGATCATTGTTGGAAAATACGATGCCAGTCAGATTCTTCAGGCACTCCTTTTGCAGTTCTTCTGGCTCTTAGTGATGGTGGGATTGTCTCAGTTGATTTGGAAACGGGTCCAGTCCTTTATCACCATTCAAGGAGGTTAGTATGAAAAAATATCAACGAATGCATCTGATTTTTATCAGACAATACATCAAACAAATCATGGAATATAAGGTGGATTTTGTGGTTGGTGTTTTGGGAGTCTTTCTGGCTCAAGGCTTGAATCTCTTGTTTCTCAATGTCATCTTTCAACATATTCCATTCCTAGAAGGCTGGACCTTTCAAGAGATAGCTTTCATTTATGGATTTTCCTTGATTCCCAAGGGAATGGACCATCTCTTTTTTGACAATCTCTGGGCACTAGGGCAACGCCTAGTCCGAAAAGGGGATTTTGACAAGTATCTGACTCGTCCCATCAATCCTCTCTTTCACATCCTAGTTGAAACCTTTCAGATTGATGCCTTGGGTGAACTCTTAGTCGGTGGTATTTTATTGGGAACAACAGTGACCAGCATTGTTTGGACTCTTCCAAAATTCCTGCTTTTCCTAGTTTGTATTCCTTTTGCGACCTTGATTTATACTTCTCTTAAAATCGCAACAGCCAGTATCGCCTTTTGGACTAAGCAGTCAGGCGCCATGATTTACATCTTCTATATGTTCAATGACTTTGCTAAGTATCCGATTTCTATTTACAATTCTCTTCTTCGTTGGTTGATTAGCTTTATCGTGCCTTTCGCCTTTACAGCCTACTATCCTGCTAGCTATTTCTTGCAGGACAAGGATGTACTCTTTAACATCGGAGGTTTGATTTTGATTTCCCTTGTCTTTTTTGGTATTTCCTTGAAACTATGGGACAGGGGCTTGGATTCTTATGAAAGTGCTGGATCCTAAGATGAAGAAACTCAAAGCCTTGTCTTAGGACAGGCTTTTTCTAATAGAGATGAAAATTCCTTGACATCTATTCTCAGAGTGCTATACTGTAAGTGTAATCGCCGATTTATCTCAGTTGGTAGAGCAAGGCACTCGTAAAGCCTAGGTCACAGGTGAACATATGACTGAAGATTTGAAAAAATAGATATGTATAAATAACCGTTAACCCCAATTATTCACCCCTAATCTAAAAACCCTCCAGAATCCTTGCCTTAGCTTAGATCCTGGATGGTTTCTTTTTTCACCCAATGGGTGTTTTTTACTAGACAAAAAAGAGTTTCACCTTTATGGTATAAGTGTAGAAAAAAACACAAAAAGAAAGGAAACTTACATGAACAGTTTACCAAATCATCACTTCCAAAACAAGTCTTTTTACCAACTATCTTTCGATGGAGGTCATTTAACCCAGTATGGTGGTCTTATCTTTTTTCAGGAACTTTTTACCCAGTTGAAACTAAAAGAGCGGATTTCTAAGTATTTAGTAACGAATGACCAACGCCGCTACTGTCGTTATTCGGATTCAGATATCCTTGTCCAGTTCCTCTTTCAACTGTTAACAGGCTATGGAACGGACTATGCTTGTAAAGAATTGTCAGCTGATGCCTACTTTCCAAAATTGTTGGAAGGAGGGCAGCTTGCTTCACAGCCAACCTTATCCCGTTTTCTTTCCAGAACTGACGAGGAAACAGTCCATAGTTTGCGATGCCTCAACCTTGAATTGGTCGAATTCTTTTTACAGTTTCACCAGCTAAACCAACTCATTGTAGATATCGATTCTACCCATTTCACAACTTATGGCAAGCAAGAAGGTGTTGCTTATAACGCCCACTATCGTGCTCATGGCTATCATCCTCTTTATGCTTTCGAGGGGAAGACAGGTTATTGTTTCAATGCCCAGCTTCGTCCTGGTAATCGTTATTGTTCTGAAGAGGCAGACAGTTTTATCACACCTGTTTTAGAACGGTTTAATCAACTTCTCTTTCGAATGGATAGTAGCTTTGCGACCCCAAAATTATACGATTTAATTGAAAAAACAGGGCAATACTACCTCATAAAACTCAAGAAAAATACTGTTCTGAGCCGTCTTGGAGACCTTTCCCTCCCTTGCCCACAGGATGAGGACTTAACCATCTTGCCCCACTCCGCCTACTCAGAAACTCTCTATCAAGCAGGATCTTGGTCGCACAAGCGTCGTGTCTGCCAGTTCTCTGAACGAAAAGAAGGGAACTTGTTCTACGATGTTATTTCTCTCGTTACAAATATGACGAGTGGAACAAGCCAAGACCAGTTTCAGCTTTATCGTGGACGTGGTCAAGCCGAGAATTTCATCAAGGAGATGAAGGAGGGATTTTTTGGTGATAAAACGGATAGTTCAGCCTTAATCAAAAACGAAGTTCGTATGATGATGAGCTGTATCGCCTACAATCTCTATCTTTTTCTCAAACATCTAGCTGGAGGTGACTTCCAAACTTTAACAATCAAACGCTTCCGCCATCTTTTTCTTCACGTGGTAGGAAAATGTGTTCGAACAGGACGCAAGCAGCTCCTCAAATTGTCTAGTCTCTATGCCTATTCCGAATTGTTTTCAGCACTTTATTCTAGGATTAGAAAAGTCAACCTGAATCTTCCTGTTCCTTATGAACCACCTAGAAGAAAAGCGTCGTTAATGATACATTAAAGAACAGTCGAGATGAAAAAATCGTGTGACGCACCAAGGGAGGAGTATGCCCTTTTGAGGAAATCTAGCGAGGAAAAATGATACTGGAACAGCAGAAAGTAAAACTGGCCTCATGAGGAGGAAGAAAGTGGCTCATGAGGTCAGGGGTTTTGTAAGTTACATCTAGTTGAGAGAGGTATGAATGATTTGGGGTTAAGTCTTATTCTTAGCGGTTATTTATATTGTTTAATAGCGCTGATATTTCATCAATGATGTTTGACTTTGTGATTTTGGTAGTGGTTCAATTTGATTGCTACTATTTTTGATGGTGTGAATGTTCTGACAATGTACCCCAGCTAACTACGAAAGTTTTTGACTCTATATTTTTAATGTGTATTAAAAAATAAATTAACACATATTAATTTTTCTTGACTTAAATTTAAAAAATGATATACTATTTTTATGGAGAGCTAACAATTATATATAAATGTACTACTCTATTTCCTAGATAATACTTAGTAAAACTTTTTATAACAAAGGCTAGCAAAGTTAAAGTTTTCTATCTATTGGAAGTTAAATAAATATGTAAGGAATTAAAATGAAAAAAAGTACAGTATTGTCATTAACCACAGCTGCAGTTATTTTAGCAGCCTATGCCCCTAATGAGGTAGTCTTAGCGGATACATCTAGCTCTGAAGATGCTTTAAATATCTCTGATAAAGAAAAAGTAGTAGTAGATAAGGAAACAGAAAATAAAGAGAAACATGAAGAGATTCATCATGCTATAGAAGCTTCAAAGGATACTGAAGAAAAGAAAACAACAATTATTGAGGAAAAAGAAGTTGTTAGTAAAAATCCTGTGATAGACACTAAAACTAGCAATGAAGAAGCAACAATCAAAGAAGATTCCGATCAATCCCAAGGAGATAATGCAGACTCGTCTGCAAATAAAGGCACAGAAAGTCCCAAAAAAGAGGATAGACTTGTCTATATTGCTGAATTTAAAGATGAAGAGTCTAGAGAAAAAGCAATCAAGGGACTATCCAGTCTTAAGAATACAAAAGTTTTATATACTTATGATAGAATTTTTAACGGTAGTGCCATAGAAACAACTCCAGATAACTTGGACAAAATTAAACAAATAGAAGGTATCTCATCGGTTGAAAGGGCACAAAAAGTCCAACCCATGATGAATCATGCCAGAAAGGAAATTGGAGTTGAGGAAGCTATTGATTACCTAAAGGCCATTAATGCTCAATTTGGAAGAAATTTTGATGGCAGAGGTATGGTCATTTCAAATATCGATACGGGGACAGATTATAGGCATAAGGCTATGAGAATCGATGATGATGCCAAAGCCTCAATGAGATTTAAAAAAGAAGACTTAAAAGGCACTGATAAAAATTATTGGTTGAGTGATAAAATTCCTCATGCTTTTAATTATTATAATGGTGGTAAAATTACCGTAGAAAGAGCTGATGATGGAAGTGATTATTTTGATCCCCATGGGATGCATATTGCAGGGATTCTTGCTGGAAATGATACTGAAAAAGACATCAAGAACTTTAATGGCATAGATGGAATTGCACCTAATGCACAGATCTTCTCTTATAAAATGTACTCTGACGCAGGATCTGGGTTCGCAGGGGATGAAACAATGTTTCATGCTATTGAAGATTCCATCAAACACAACGTTGATGTTGTTTCGGTATCATCTGGTTTTACAGGAACAGGTCTTGTAGGTGAGAAATATTGGCAAGCTATTAGAGCATTAAGAAAAGCAGGCATTCCAATGGTTGTCGCTACGGGTAACTATGCGACTTCTGCTTCAAGTTCTTCTTGGGATTTAGTGGCAAATAATCATCTGAAAATGACCGACACTGGAAATGTAACGCGAACAGCAGCACATGAAGATGCGATAGCGGTTGCATCTGCTAAAAATCAAACAGTTGAGTTTGATAAAGTTAACATAGGTGGAGAAAGTTTTAAATACAGAAATATAGGGGCCTTTTTCGATAAGAATAAAATCACAACAAATGAAGATGGTTCAAAAGCTCCTAGTAAATTGAAATTTGTATATATAGGCAAGGGCCAAGACCAAGATTTGATAGGTTTGGATCTTAAGGGCAAAATTGCAGTAATGGATAGAATTTATACAAAGGATTTAAAAAATGCTTTTAAAAAAGCTACGGATAAGGGCGCACGCGCCATTATGGTTGTAAATACTGTCAATTACTACAATAGAGATAATTGGACAGAGCTTCCAGCTATGGGATATGAAGCGGATGAAGGTACTAAAAGTCAAGTGTTTTCAATTTCAGGAGATGATGGTGTAAAGCTATGGAACATGATTAATCCTGATAAAAAGACTGAAGTCAAAAGAAATAATAAAGAAGATTTTAAAGATAAATTGGAGCAATACTATCCAATTGATATGGAAAGTTTTAATTCCAACAAACCGAATGTAGGTGACGAAAAAGAGATTGACTTTAAGTTTGCACCTGACACAGACAAAGAACTCTATAAAGAAGATATCATCGTTCCAGCAGGATCCACATCTTGGGGGCCAAGAGTAGATTTACTTTTAAAACCCGATGTTTCAGCACCTGGTAAAAATATTAAATCCACGCTTAATGTCATTAATGGTAAATCAACTTATGGCTATATGTCAGGAACTAGTATGGCAACTCCAATCGTAGCAGCTTCTACTGTTTTGATTAGACCGAAGTTAAAGGAAATGCTTGAAAGACCTGTATTGAAAAATCTTGAGGGAGATGACAAAATAGACCTTACAAGTCTTACAAAAATTGCTTTACAAAATACTGCGCGACCTATGATGGACGCAACGTCTTGGAAAGAAAAAAGCCAATACTTTGCATCACCTAGACAACAGGGAGCAGGGCTAATTAATGTTGCCAATGCTTTGAGAAATGAAGTTGTAGCGACTTTCAAAAACAAGGATTCTAAAGGTTTGGTAAACTCTTATGGTTCTATTTCTCTTAAAGAAATAAAAGGAGAAGAAAAATATTTTACAGTTAAGCTTCACAATACATCAGACAGACCTTTAACCTTTAAAGTTTCAGCATCAGCGATAACTACAGATTCTCTAACTGACAGATTAAAACTGGATGAAACATATAAAGATGAAAAATCTCCAGATGGGAAGCAAATTGTTCCAGAAATCCATCCAGAAAAAATCAAAGGAGCAAATATCACATTTGAGCATGATACTTTCACTATAGGCGCAAATTCTAGCTTTGATTTGAATGCGGTTATAAATGTTGGAGAGGCTAAAGACAAAAATAAATTTGTAGAATCATTTATTCATTTTGAGTCAGTGGAAGAAATGGAAGCTCTAAACTCTAACGGGAAGAAAATAAACTTCCAACCTTCTTTGTCGATGCCTCTAATGGGATTTGCTGGGAATTGGAACCACGAACCAATCCTTGATAAATGGGCCTGGGAAGAGGGTTCAAAATCAAAAACAATGGAAGGTTATGATGATGATGGTAAACCGAAAATTCCTGGAACCTTGAACAAGGGTATTGGTGGAGAACATGGTATAGATAAATTTAATCCAGCAGCTATTATTCAAAACAGAAAAGATAAAAATATTACATCACTAGACCAAGACCCAGACTTATTTGCCTTTAACAACCAAGGTATTCATGCAGAATCCACTAGTGGATCTAATGTTGCTAGGGTATATCCACTTGACTCAAAGGGAGAACCACAAAGTGTTTCACTAGAAAGAGGATTAACACCTTCTCCACTTGTATTAAGAAGTGCAGAAGAAGGATTGATTTCAATAGTAAATACAAATAAAGAGGGAGAAAATCAAAGAGACTTAAAAGTCATTTCGAGAGAACACTTTATTAGAGGAATTTTAAATTCTAAAAGCAATGATGCAAAGGGAATCAAATCATCTAAACTAAAAGTTTGGGGTGATTTGAAGTGGGATGGACTCATCTATAACCCTAGAGGTAGAGAAGAAAATGAACCAGAAAGTAAGGATAACCAAGATCCAGCTACTAGGATAAGAGGACAATTTGAATCAATAGCTGAGGGTCAATACTTCTACAAATTCAAATATAGATTAACCAAGGATTATCCATGGCAAGTTTCTTATATACCAGTAAAAATTGATAATACAGCTCCAAAAATTATTTCAATTGATTTTTCTAATCCAGATAAAATTAAATTGATCGCAAAAGATACCTACCACAAGGTAAAGGATGAGTACAAACACGAAACCTTGTTTGCTAGAGACCAAAAAGAACATCCTGAGAAATTTGAAGAAGTAGCCAACGAAGTATGGTACGCAGGTGCAGCTCTTGTCGATAAGTATGGAGATGTTGAGAAAAGTCTTGATGTAACTTACGCCGGAGAGGGTGAGGGAAGAAATAGGAAACTTGATAAAGATGGAAATACTATCTACGAAATTAGCGGAGCAGGAGATTTAAGAGGAAAAATCATCGAAGTAATCGCCCTAGATGGTGCAAGCAACTTCACCAAAATCCATAGAATTAAATTTGATGACCAAGCTGATGAAAAAGGAATGATTTCTTATTACCTAGTAGATCCTGACAAAGATGCTTCTAAATATGAAAAACTAGGTGAAATTTCTGAAGAAAAACTCAAAAATGCAAAGAGCCCAGAGGAAAATACCAATAATAATCAAGCTAAGGATGAAGATTCAAAACCAGCTGAAGAAAGTTCAGTTGAGGGAGAAGCTAGCCTTGAAATAAATAAAACTATTTCAACAATTAGAGACTTTGAAAATAAAGACCTAAAGAAACTCATTAAAAAGAAATATAGGGAAGAAGAGGACTTTGTAAATGGTGGTACAAGAACAGTAGAACTTGATTATCAATATGACGATGAAGGAAATATAACTGCCTATGAAGATAAGAGTGCTCTAGAATATGAAATTGAGAAACTTGATGATGTTAAATCAAAACTTGGTGGAGTATTAAGCCCATCAAAGGATGGACATTTTGAAATTCTTGGAAAAGTAAGTAATGTATCCAAAAATGCTAAGGCTTACTATGGCAATGACTTCAAATTAATAGAAATTAAGGCAAGTAAATACGACCCACAAACTAAAACTCTAACCTTTGACTTATTTGCAAACACAAATGATGTAGTCGATGGTCTATCCTTTACGGGTGATATGAATATCCTTGTAAAAGATAAGGGTGAAACAAAAGCTAAAACTAAAATTAGAATGCCTGAAAAAAATAAGGAAACTAAAACAGAATATCCCTATGCATCAAGTTATGGGAATGTAATCGAATTAGGAGAAGGAGATCTTTCAAAGAACAAACCAAACAATTTAACTGAAATGGAATCTGGTAAAATCTATTCTGATTCAGAAAAACAACAATACCTGTTAAAGGATAACATCATTCTAAGAAAAGGCTATGCACTAAAAGTGACTACCTATAATCCTGGAAAAACGGATATGTTAGCAGGGAATGGAGTTTATAGCAAGGAAGATATAGCAAAAATACAAAAGACCAATCCTAATTTAAGAGTCCTTTCAGAAACAACAATTTATGCTGATAGTAGAAATGTTAAAGATGGAAGAAGCACTCAATCAGTATTAATGTCGGCTTTGGACGGCTTTAACATTGTAAGATATCAAGTGTTTACCTTTAACATGAATGATAAAGGGGAAGCAATCGATAAAGATGGAAATCTTGTGACAGATTCCTCTAAACTTGTATTATTTGGTAAAGATAATAAAGAGTATCATGGGGAGGAATATTCTAATGTAGAAGCTATAAAAGAAGATGGCTCCATGTTATTTATTGATACCAAACCAGTAAACCTTTCAATGGATAAGAACTACTTTAATCCATCTAAATCTAATAAAATTTATGTACGAAATCCAGAATTTTATTTAAGAGGTAAGATTTCTGATAAGGGTGGTTTTAACTGGGAATTGAGGGTTAATGAATCGGTTGTAGATAATTATTTAATCTACGGAGATTTACACATTGATAACACTAGAGATTTTAACGTTAAGCTTAATGTTAAAGACGGTGACATCATGGACTGGGGGATGAAAGATTATAAAGCAAACGGATTTCCAGATAAGGTAACAGATATGGATGGAAATGTTTATCTTCAAACTGGCTATAGCGATTTGAATGCGAAAGCAGTTGGAGTCCACTATCAATTTTTATATGATAATGTTAAACCCGAAGTAAACATTGATCCTAAGGGAAATACTAGTATCGAATATGCTGATGGAAAATCTGTAGTCTTTAACATCAATGATAAAAGAAATAATGGATTCGATGGTGAGATTCAAGAACAACATATTTATGTAAATGGAAAAGAATATACATCATTTGATGATATTAAACAACTAACAGATAAGACACTAAATATTAAGATTCTTGTAAAAGATTTCGCAAGAAATACAACCGTAAAAGAATTTATTTTAAATAAAGATACGGGAGAAATGAGCGAATTAAAACCTCATAGGGTGACTGTGACCATTCAAAATGGAAAAGAAATGAGTTCTCAGATAGTGCCGGAAGAAGATTTTATTTTACCTGTCTATAAGGGTGAATTAGAAAAAGGCTATCAATTTGATGGTTGGGAAATTGCTGGTTTCGAAGGTAAAAAAGACGCTGGCTATGTTATTAATCTATCAAAAGATACCCTTATAAAACCTGTATTCAAGAAAATAGAGGAGAAAAAGGAGGAGGAAAATAAACCTACTTTTGATGTATCCAAAAAGAAAGATAAGGTGCAAGCAAATCATAATCAATTAGATGAAAGTCACAGAAAAGAGGATTTACAAAGAGAAGATCATTCACACAAATTTGATTCAACTAAAGATGTCAAAACTACAGTTCCTGTACAAGTAAATTATAGTCAATTAGATGAAAGTCAAAGATCTGATTCAACTAAGGATGTTACAGCTCCAGTTCCTGATAAAAATGATAAAAACTTTGAAAATGAGAAGGAAGTTTATCTTAATGAACCAGAGAACATAGCTAATAAAGATACCAATATTGATAGTAAATCAACTACTAACAATGATAGGTTGCCAAAAACCGGAACAGTTAGCGAAGTCTTCACGTCATTGGTTGCCGGAATAATGTTTACCGTAGGTGCATTTCTTGGATTAAAGAAAAAAGATTAAGATTAAGACAAAAGCTATAGATGAAAAAATGGTTTATGTACTGAGATGGTGTGATGATGAAACAGTTTTGTGAAAATAGCTATTTATAACTCAATTATTTAGTTTACTTTACTATTGATACTCTTTTTGGATTTATTAATAGACTTAGTTTAGAAAACTAATGAATTGATTGAAAGGGTTAGTATTGACAAATATTGATTAGCAAATAGAGTCTTTCAAAATTTAAAGGCTAATAGAGGTGATGAGACAATTTCAAGGAATTAAGTAGCGTTTGGTTGCTTAATTCCTTTTCATTTGGGAGGTAGTTTTTCACCTGCTTCCTTATTTTATCGCCATTATTTAACCACTTAGACTGATATAGAGTAACCGCCCAATAACGA
>NZ_VMLA01000088.1:0-502 GCF_013276425.1 Streptococcus sp. 3874
TAGGGCAGGTCTATCTCGTGTGTGGGAAAACTGATATGAGACAAGGAATCGATTCACTGGCTTATCTCATTAAAACCCACTTTGAATTGGATTCTTTCTCAGGTCAAGTTTTTCTCTTTTGTGGTGGACGTAAAGACCGCTTTAAAGTCCTTTACTGGGATGGTCAAGGATTTTGGCTATTATATAAACGCTTTGAAAACGGCAGACTGACTTGGCCCAGTACAGAAAAGGATGTCAAAGCTCTCACACCTGAACAAGTAGACTGGCTGATGAAGGGCTTTTCTATCACTCCAAAAATAAATTCATCAGAAAGTCGTGATTTCTATTGAAATGATGCCTTTCTTTTTAGTATGATAAAGTTAGAAAACAGAGAGGGAAGCCTATGGAAGAAGATTGGGCTAAGATGGGTTTACCAATCACACGTAAGGAAATCTCTAATTGGCATATCAAGACGAGTCAATACTATTAGAGTCCCTTTATAACCTTTTACGAGAAAAGTTGT
>NZ_VMLA01000089.1:0-34358 GCF_013276425.1 Streptococcus sp. 3874
GATTTTCATTGAGTATGAAGCAGTAAATGCTGAGGGAGTGGAGGTTTAACTCTAACATTAGTGAGAGTTTGGTCTCCCCTCTTCTATTTTGTTTTTAAATAGGGGTGAAAAGACTTTTTGCTTCTATTTAAAAATAAAATAAGGAGATCAGATCATGAATCTTTTGATTATGGGCTTACCTGGTGCAGGTAAGGGAACTCAAGCAGCAAAAATCGTAGAACAATTCCATGTTGCACATATCTCAACAGGTGATATGTTCCGCGCTGCAATAGCAAATCAAACTGAAATGGGTGTTCTTGCTAAGTCATACATTGACAAGGGTGAATTGGTTCCTGATGAAGTTACAAATGGGATCGTAAAAGAACGTCTTTCACAAGATGATATTAAAGAAACAGGATTCTTGTTGGATGGTTACCCACGTACAATCGAACAAGCTCATGCCTTGGACAAAACATTGGCTGAACTTGGCATTGAACTAGAAGGTGTCATCAACATTGAAGTAAATCCAGATAGCCTCTTGGAACGTTTGAGTGGCCGTATCATCCACCGCGTAACTGGAGAAACTTTCCACAAGGTCTTTAACCCACCAGCTGACTATAAAGAAGAAGATTACTACCAACGTGAAGATGATAAGCCTGAGACAGTCAAACGTCGTTTGGATGTGAATATTGCTCAAGGGGAACCAATCATTGCTCACTATCGTGCCAAAGGTTTGGTTCATGACATCGAAGGTAATCAAGATATCAATGATGTCTTCTCAGATATCGAAAAAGTATTGACAAATTTGAAATAAAGCGCTTTTCACACTTGCAAAAATCCGCTACAAATGTTATACTGAGATAGTCTGGCTTATAATTGTTGTCTCTGTGTCTAGAGGCATCGAATCGAAATTTATGGAGGTGCTTTTGCGTGGCAAAAGACGATGTGATTGAAGTTGAAGGCAAAGTAGTTGATACAATGCCGAATGCAATGTTTACGGTTGAACTTGAAAATGGACATCAGATTTTAGCAACAGTTTCTGGTAAAATTCGTAAAAACTATATTCGTATTTTAGCGGGAGATCGTGTTACTGTCGAAATGAGTCCATATGACTTGACACGTGGACGTATCACTTACCGCTTTAAATAATCGAAAAACTTGGAGGGATAAGAAATGAAAGTAAGACCATCGGTCAAACCAATTTGCGAATACTGTAAAGTTATTCGTCGTAATGGTCGTGTTATGGTAATTTGCCCAGCAAATCCAAAACACAAACAACGTCAAGGATAAGATAGAAAGGAGAAAACATGGCTCGTATTGCTGGAGTTGACATTCCAAATGACAAACGTGTAGTAATCTCATTGACTTATGTTTATGGTATCGGACTTGCAACATCTAAGAAAATTTTGGCTGCTGCTGGAATCTCAGAAGATGTTCGTGTACGTGATCTTACATCAGATCAAGAAGATGCTATCCGTCGTGAAGTGGATGCAATCAAAGTTGAAGGTGACCTTCGTCGTGAAGTAAACTTGAACATCAAACGTTTGATGGAAATCGGTTCATACCGTGGTATCCGTCACCGTCGTGGACTTCCTGTCCGTGGACAAAACACTAAAAACAACGCTCGCACTCGTAAAGGTAAAGCTGTTGCGATTGCTGGTAAGAAAAAATAATATAGGAGGTAAAAGTCTTGGCTAAACCAACACGTAAACGTCGTGTGAAAAAGAATATCGAATCTGGTATTGCTCATATTCACGCTACATTTAATAACACTATTGTTATGATTACTGATGTGCATGGTAATGCAATTGCTTGGTCATCAGCTGGTGCTCTTGGTTTCAAAGGTTCTCGTAAATCTACACCATTCGCTGCTCAAATGGCTTCTGAAGCTGCTGCTAAATCTGCACAAGAACACGGTCTTAAATCAGTTGAAGTTACTGTAAAAGGTCCAGGTTCTGGTCGTGAGTCAGCTATTCGTGCGCTTGCTGCCGCTGGTCTTGAAGTAACAGCAATTCGTGATGTGACTCCAGTGCCACACAATGGTGCTCGTCCTCCAAAACGTCGCCGTGTATAATCATCGCATTACACTGCTTTTCGTTTAAGAGGGAGTAACTAAATGATCGAGTTTGAAAAACCAAATATAACAAAAATTGATGAAAATAAAGATTATGGCAAGTTTGTAATCGAACCACTTGAACGTGGCTACGGTACAACTCTTGGTAACTCTCTTCGTCGTGTACTTCTAGCTTCTCTACCAGGAGCAGCTGTGACATCTATCAATATTGATGGTGTGTTACATGAGTTTGACACAGTTCCAGGTGTTCGTGAAGACGTGATGCAAATCATTCTGAACATTAAAGGAATTGCAGTGAAATCGTACGTTGAAGACGAAAAAATCATCGAACTAGATGTTGAAGGTCCTGCTGAAGTAACAGCTGGTGACATTTTGACAGATAGCGATATTGAAATTGTAAATCCAGATCATTATCTCTTTACAATCGGTGAAGGTTCTTCCCTAAAAGCGACTATGACTGTTAACAGTGGTCGTGGATATGTACCTGCTGATGAAAATAAAAAAGATAATGCACCAGTTGGAACACTTGCTGTAGATTCTATTTATACACCAGTTACAAAAGTCAACTATCAAGTGGAACCTGCTCGTGTAGGTAGCAATGATGGATTTGACAAACTAACCCTTGAAATCTTGACAAATGGAACAATTATTCCAGAAGATGCTTTAGGGCTTTCAGCACGTATTTTGACAGAACATCTTGATTTGTTTACAAATCTTACTGAGATTGCTAAGTCAACTGAAGTGATGAAAGAAGCTGATACTGAATCTGACGACCGTATTTTGGATCGTACGATTGAGGAACTGGACTTGTCTGTGCGTTCATACAACTGTTTGAAACGTGCCGGTATCAATACTGTGCATGATTTGACAGAAAAATCTGAAGCAGAGATGATGAAAGTACGAAATCTTGGACGCAAGAGTTTGGAAGAAGTGAAACTCAAACTCATTGATTTGGGTCTTGGATTAAAAGATAAATAAAGGAGGAATACATGGCTTACCGTAAACTAGGACGCACTAGCTCACAACGTAAAGCAATGCTTCGCGATTTGACAACTGACCTTTTGATCAACGAATCAATCGTGACAACTGAAGCTCGTGCTAAAGAAATCCGTAAAACTGTTGAAAAAATGATTACTCTAGGTAAACGTGGTGATTTGCATGCACGTCGTCAAGCAGCTGCTTTCGTACGTAATGAAATCGCATCTGAAAACTATGATGAAGCAACTGACAAGTACACTTCTACTACAGCACTTCAAAAATTGTTCTCAGAAATCGCACCTCGTTATGCTGAACGTAACGGTGGATACACTCGTATCCTTAAAACTGAACCACGTCGTGGTGATGCAGCACCAATGGCGATCATCGAATTAGTATAAAATCATCAATTTTGTTGAGTGTTATGATGATGGAGTCTTGTGCTCTTAGTCTAGCTCTGGTCTACCGCTAGGATTTCGGTCCTAGCGGGAACACTCATCATAAGTTGGGATAGTAGACGCTTGTTTACGAAATTGTTTTTTTCTTAAGAACAACTTCGTAAGCAGGCGTTTTTGAGTATTTTCGTTAGAATTATGCTATACTAATTGAAAAGAATCCTGTTTAATGTTCAGGTTTCCTATTAAAAGAAGAATTGGAGTTTGCTTATGAAAGCGATTATAACTGTTGTTGGTAAAGATAAATCTGGAATTGTTGCAGGTGTTTCTAGTAAAATTGCAGAATTGGGTTTGAACATAGACGATATTTCTCAAACTGTTTTGGATGAATATTTTACGATGATGGCTGTCGTCTCTAGCGATGAAAAGCAAGATTTTACCTATCTTCGTAATGAATTTGAAGCTTTTGGGCAAACTTTGAATGTGAAAATCAATATTCAGAGTGCAGCGATTTTCGAAGCTATGTATAATATCTAGGAGGTGCACATGGATATTAGACAAGTTACTGAAACCATCGCCATGATTGAGGAGCAGAACTTCGATATCAGAACCATTACCATGGGGATTTCCCTTTTGGACTGTATCGATCCAGATATCAATCGTGCTGCGGAGAAAATTTATCAAAAGATTACGACCAAGGCGGCTAATTTAGTGGCTGTGGGGGATGAAATTGCAGCTGAGTTGGGAATTCCTATCGTTAATAAGCGTGTATCGGTGACTCCCATTTCTCTGATTGGGGCAGCGACAGATGCCGCAGACTATGTAGTTTTGGCAAAAGCGCTTGATAAGGCTGCGAAAGAAATCGGTGTGGATTTTATTGGTGGTTTCTCTGCCTTGGTACAAAAAGGTTATCAAAAGGGAGATGAGATTCTCATCAATTCTATTCCTCGTGCTTTGGCTGAAACGGACAAGGTCTGCTCGTCAGTCAATATCGGCTCAACCAAGTCTGGTATCAATATGACGGCTGTCGCAGATATGGGACGAGTTATCAAGGAAACGGCAAATCTTTCAGATATGGGGGTAGCTAAGCTGGTTGTATTTGCTAATGCGGTTGAGGACAATCCATTTATGGCGGGTGCCTTCCATGGTGTTGGGGAAGCAGATGTTATCATCAATGTTGGAGTTTCCGGTCCTGGTGTGGTGAAACGTGCCTTGGAAAAAGTTCGTGGACAGAGCTTTGATGTAGTAGCCGAAACAGTTAAGAAAACTGCCTTTAAAATCACTCGTATCGGTCAATTGGTTGGCCAAATGGCCAGTGAGAGACTGGGTGTGGAATTTGGTATTGTGGACTTGAGTTTGGCGCCAACTCCTGCGGTTGGAGATTCTGTAGCACGTGTCCTTGAGGAAATGGGGCTAGAAACAGTTGGTACGCATGGAACAACGGCTGCCTTGGCTCTTTTGAATGACCAAGTTAAGAAGGGCGGAGTGATGGCCTGCAACCAAGTCGGTGGTTTGTCTGGTGCCTTTATCCCTGTTTCAGAGGATGAAGGAATGATTGCTGCAGTGCAAAATGGCTCTCTTAATCTGGAAAAACTAGAAGCTATGACGGCTATCTGTTCCGTTGGTTTGGATATGATTGCCATTCCGGAGGATACACCTGCTGAAACCATTGCGGCTATGATTGCAGATGAAGCTGCAATTGGTGTCATTAACATGAAAACAACAGCTGTTCGTATCATTCCCAAAGGAAAAGAAGGCGATATGATTGAGTTTGGTGGCCTATTAGGAACTGCACCTGTTATGAAGGTAAATGGAGCTTCGTCTGTTGATTTCATCTCTCGTGGTGGACAAATCCCGGCACCAATTCATAGTTTTAAAAATTAAGAAAATAGGAGAAATGGATGAAAAAAGAAATGAAACGTGCTTTAGTAGCTTTAGGACTGTCGACATTACTAGTCCCAAGTTTTACCAGTCAAGTAGTTTTTGCGCAGGAAGAAAGCCATGAAACTATAACACAGGTAACTTTAGAACTTTTTAAAAATGAAGTAGAAAAAATTAAGAAATCTTATAAAGAATTTTTAAGTAAGAATAAAGAAAAATTATCAAATGAAGCGGATCAAGTAGACAGGAGTATCCTTTCTTTTTCTCAGGATGATATAAAAACAATTAAGAATAATGCTATAGAAAGATTTAATAAAGAACACCAATCTTTTTTAGAAGAGATAGAAAGAGTGGAGAAAGAAGCATTAGAGACTTCAAAGGATTTCCAAGGTGCTTTAAATAGATTGTATAATTCTATGAGTTACCGTATTAACAGAAATTTTGATTCTAGTTATAGAATAAAAACAGAAGCTTTAAATCTAGTAATATTAAAGAAAAAGGAAAATCTGATTCCAAAAATAAATAACAATCAAGATTATGCGGCTAAAGAAAAATCAAATGTGTTGAAAAACCTTGAGTCTACAAGTGAATTTAAAAACTTTGAATCTGATGATTATTATGATAAGAGAAGTGTAAATGAATATTTAAAGAGTCTTATTCCGATTGTATCAGATGAGTTTCATATCTATATATCACTTCCGACAGAGAGATATATCAAAGAAATTAAAGCGGTTGCTTTTATGGAGAAAACAGCGATTAGTAGTGATGATTCTCTTTCTAAATCTGAGAAGATCGCTTTATTGAATAATGTTGAGGACATATTAGAAGAGGGACTAGCAAAAATTGGGAACCACTCTTATGGTTATATTCCTGATAATGGAACTGATTTTGATAACATGCTATCCCCTGAAGAGTTATCTGTCTTTACTAAGCGTATCGAAGATGTTTACCAAGGAAAAGCTAAGCCTAAGGTGACAAAAGAAGAGGCTATTCAAGCAGTTTCTAATGGAACTTCATCTCAAGCTATTATTACCTCTAATGGAGAGACTAAGAAAAATCATCAAGCAAGTAAGTGGTTTAAAGAGTCTGGCAAATGGTACTATAATGACCTTTCTGGCAATCTTGTAAGAAACCGTTGGGTAGGCCGTTATTATCTAAAATCAGATGCTTCAATGGCTGCAAGTGAATGGATTTATGATGAAGACTATAAGAGCTGGTTTTATGTAGATTCAACTGGTAGTTATGTGGAGAAAGCTTGGCAGGGAGAATACTACCTAAAACGTGGCGGTTACATGGCTAAGAGTGAGTGGGTATTTGATTCTCAGTATGATAGTTGGTATTATCTGAACCAAGATGGTAAGTACGCTCGTAATCAATGGATTAAAGACGGAGATAAGTGGTATTACTTGTTAGCTGATGGGAAATTGGCAAAAAATATGACCATTAACGGCTATAAAGTAAATGAAAAAGGTGAATGGGTATAATTTTTTAAGCTCTATTTAAGGTTAGCTGTGTATACTATAATCATTAAATAAAGACCTCCTAATATTATTTGAAACAGATAATACTGATTTAGTTTGAATTTGATTTTCATCTAATATCTTTATTTAATAGAACTCCTAAACTTTTTCATAATAATCTCCTGCAAAAGTCACCTGTCTGGGTGGCTTTTGTTTTATCATCCATGATATAATAGAAGCAAACGGAGGACGGAAAATGGTAAAAGTACGATTGTATTTGGTACGTCATGGCAAGACCATGTTTAACACGATTGGTCGCGCGCAAGGTTGGAGTGATACTCCCTTAACAGCTGAAGGTGAGCTAGGAATTCAAGAATTAGGAATCGGTTTGCGAGAATCTGGTCTACAGTTTGAGCGCGCTTATTCCAGTGATTCTGGTCGCACCATTCAGACTATGGGAATTATACTTGAGGAGCTTGGACTGCAAGGGAAAATCCCTTATCGCATGGACAAGCGTATCAGAGAATGGTGTTTTGGTAGCTTTGATGGAGCCTACGATGGCGATCTTTTCATGGGCATTATTCCTCGTATCTTTAATGTGGACCACGTTCACCAATTATCTTATGCGGAACTGGCTGAGGGCTTGGTAGAGGTTGATACAGCTGGTTGGGCTGAAGGATGGGAAAAACTCAGTGGTCGAATCAAGGAAGGTTTTGAAGCGATTGCCAAAGAAATGGAAGAACAAGGCGGGGGCAACGCCCTTGTCGTCAGCCATGGAATGACCATTGGAACCATTGTTTATCTGATCAATGGTATGCATCCGCATGGCCTCGATAATGGTAGCGTGACGATCCTTGAATATGAGAACGGCCAGTTTAGCGTAGAGGTTGTTGGTGACTGTAGTTACCGAGAGCTAGGATGGGAGAAGATGGAAGCGACCTCTATTTAATACTCTTCGAAAATCTCTTCAAACCGCGTCAACGTAGTCTTGTCGTAGATATGGTTACTGACNNATTTTCATTGAGTATAATCAGTCTAGACTTGCTTGCCATGAGCTAGGGATTTGATAGGAATATCAAGATAAGAAAAAACAGCCAAGGGTAATCCTTTCGGCTGTTTTTGATGGGGAAAACTAAAGTGTAATGCTATTGCTTTTAGAGATTTTCATAAACAAGAGCAAGGAAGCTACTGTTAGAACAGTCAGGATAGTTGACAAGGCTGCGGCTACGCCGTAATTCCCTCTGAGAACCTCTGTATAAATGGCTACAGTCATTGTTCTTGTTTTGACATTGTAGAGGAGGATAGAAGTAGAGAGTTCTGAAATCATTGTGACCCAAGATAGGATGGTTCCAGAAATAATACCAGATAGCATCATTGGAGTTGTAATCTTGGCAAAGGTATTGAGACGGCTACTTCCTAAACTTTCAGCGGCTTCTTCAATACTTGGTGCTATTTGTTGCAAGCTAGCAACAGATGAGCGAATAGTATAAGGCAATCTTCTGACAGATAGGGACATAATCAAGATGAAAGCTGTCCCTGTAATCATAAGAAATCCACTTCCAAATAGGCCAGTATTGAAGGAAGAAATGAAGGCAATCCCTAGAACGGTTCCTGGTACAATATAAGGGACCATACTGAGGCTGTCAATTAAGTTTGTAAACAAATTCCGTTTTCTAACGGCTAGGTAGGAGATAAATGTTGCGAATAGGACAACTAGAACTAAGGCAATCAAAGGGATACGAATGGTATTGAAAATAGCAGAGCCCATACGATTGAAAGCCACCTTGTAACTGTTTAGAGAATAGCCTTTAACAAATACCATACCTGATGTTTTTAGGAAAGAGGTATAAATCAAGTAGATTTGAGGTAAAACAGAGATAAAGATAATTCCGTAGACTGTTGTATAAATGGCAGCCATTTTTCCTTTTGTAGTTTTTTTAGGCTCAATTGGATGGAGCGAATTCATGCTGAAACTGTAGCGGTTTGCAATGTGTTTTTGGATAAGGAAAATTGTCAAGGCAATGATAATCGCCATAATTGCTAGAGCAGATGCAAAAGCAGAATTTCCTCCAACCTCGCTAATAAATTGTGTATAAATCAGGACAGGGAAAGTTCGATATCCTTCACCAATTAACATAGGCGTTCCAAAGTCTGAGAATGCTCTCATAAATACAAGCAGGGCAGCAGCTAGTAAGGTTGGAACTAGGAGAGGTAAAACAACCGTTACGATACGCTTAAATCCGAAAGACCCCATGCTTTCAGCAGCTTCAAGTAGAGAATTGTCAATACTTTTCATTGTCCCAGCAACGTATAGAAATACCAGTGGGAATAGTTGCAGTGTAAAGACAAGTACAATTCCTTTGAATCCATAAATATCAATAGCTGGAAGATGAAGGGCATTTGTCAGGAATTTAGTGATGACCCCATTTCGTCCCAGCAAGAGAATCCAGGAGTAGGCTCCCACGAACGGAGCTGACATAGAAGCAATGATAATCAATATTTGTAGAAATTTCTTTCCCTTGAAATCATACATGGAAAAGAGATAAGCTAATAAGGTTCCTACGACTAAGGAAGTGACAGTAGCGGTAATAGAAACCTTGAAACTGTTGACGAGTGTCTCAGAGTAGTAGGCTTTGCTAAAGAAAGTGACAAAATTAGCTAGTGAAAATTGTCCTTCATGTATAAGTGCTTGCTTGAGCACGGTAACGATAGGATAAACGAGAAAGACAAGATAGGTAAGAAAGATGAAGAAAGAGGAGGCTGTCCAAATATTTAGTTTTTTACGTTCCATGGTTGACTCCTTTTATCAGGTTTTGCGAACCATCTGCAGAAAAGACGTTTAATTTTTGAGTATTGATTCGTAGACGAATACGATCGCCTTTTTGTAGATCTTCTTCAAAAGTTGATTCTTCGCTAACTTGAATTTTTGAGGCAAAGCCTGTCTCGATGAAGTATTCAGTATTCAGTCCAAGATAGACGCTATCGCTAATAGTTCCTTCAATATCTCCAGATTCATCTTTGATAAACTCTTCAGGACGAATACTTACATGAATGGCTTGCTCCTCAGCCTGATCAAGAGCTGGCATTCGAAGAGCATAGCCATCTGAAAAGACGATATAAGCACCGTCGCTCCGTTTTTCAAGAGTGGCAGGGATGATATTTGTGCGTCCGATAAAGGTTGCTACAAACTCATTAGCTGGTTTATGATAGAGTTCTTTTGGTCGGCCGATTTGTTGAATCACCCCATCTTTCATAACAGCAATTTGATCTGAAATAGCCATCGCTTCTTCTTGGTCGTGGGTTACATAAACGGTTGTAATTCCTACTTCGTGTTGGATTTCTCGAATGGCTTGACGCATATCCAAGCGAAGTTTGGCATCTAGGTTACTAAGTGGCTCGTCCATGAGGAGAACACTTGGATTAACCGCTAAGGCACGTGCCAAGGCGACACGTTGTTGTTGTCCACCACTGAGTTTATCGGGCTTCCGATCCGCATATTGAGCAATTTGCATGAGTTCAAGATACTTGTTGGTCTGTTGGATCAATTCTTCTTTTGGAACCTTCTTTTGCTTGAGACCAAAAGCGACATTATCTCGGACAGTCAAATGTGGGAAAATAGCGTAGTTTTGAAAAACCATGCCAATATTGCGTTTGCTGGGTTCCATATTATTGATTTTTGTATCATCGAAGTAAAATTCTCCACCTTCGATACTGTTGAAACCTGCAATCATACGAAGAAGGGTCGTTTTCCCACACCCTGAAGGCCCAAGAAGGGTAAAGAGACTTCCTTTTGGAATTGTAATGTTCAAATTCTCAATAACAGGGACATTGTGGTAGATTTTTTTGGCGTTAATAATTTTGATCTCACTCATAGTGAACCTCTTTTACTGTTTAGATTGGATATCTGTAAAGACTTCGTTGTATTTCTTAACAATATCTGATTTATTCTTGATGACATAATCATAATCTTCAGTGAGTGTTTTGATTTTGTCAATTGGTTTCATATTTTCACTTGTTTTAGCATTTTTACGAACAGGACGGTTAGTAGTGGTTGTACCAAGTGTATCTTGTACTTCTTGAGAGATGATGAAATCGATAAATTTCTTGGCATTTTCCATGTTCTTAGCTTTTTTAACGATAGCAGCACTAGCAGGTAGGAAGACTGTTCCTTCTTTTGGATAGACAACTTTGATGTTAGCTCCGTCATTTAAGAGTTTAACAGCTGGATCTTCATAAGAGAGACCAACAGCCATTTCTCCATCAGCGACTGCTTTATAGACACCAGATGAACTTGAACCGATTTTACCATCAATAAGTGTGAAGAGATCTTTTACATAAGACCAAGCCTTATCATCTTTGTAACCACCTTGAGCTTGTAGCATATTTGTTAATTGAGCAAAGGCGCTAGAAGAGTTTGCTGGGTCAGCAGTTGCGATTTTTCCTTTTAGTTCAGGTTTGAGAAGGTCGCTATATCCTTCGATGTTCATGCCTTTCGTTAAATCAGGATTGACGATTAAAACACTACCATCTAGTGTATAAGGAGTAGAGTAACCAGTTGTGTTTTGATATTCTTTGATAACATTATCATTTTCTTTTGAAGTATAGTTTTCAAAGAGTTCTCCGTGGGTAGCATATTGTGTATAAGAACCACCAAAGATGACATCAGCTACAGGAGCTTCTTTTTCTGACTCTAGTTTTTTGAAAAGTTCTCCAGTACCAGCTTGAATCAGTTCTACTTTGATACCATATTTTTCTTCAAAGGCAGGAATAGTTGCTCCAATTAAGCCCTCTGAGTTTGGTGAATAAACGACTAGCGAACCGCCGTCTCCTTTATCAGATGAACCGCCATCGGCAGATTCATTAGAAGAACAAGCAGTAAGACCAAAAAGAGCTAGTCCGCAAGCAGCATAATACATCCATTTCTTTTTCATGATGGATACCTCCGTTGTGTTATTTAAGTTTATTTTAAAACAGTGTAAGCGTTTTTAAAACCGACAATTCTATTCTATTAGAGTAAAATTCTCTACAAAAAGAAGAATAGCTTATTTTACTATTCTTCCGAGTGATTTCAATTCCTTTGGGGAAATATGGAGATACTTTTTAAATACTTTGGCAAAATATTTATAGTCTGAAAATCCAACTTGATCAGAGATGTCGCTTAGAGGGGAGTTGGGAGATTCAGCCATCTTATCTATAGCTTGTTTCAGGCGATATTGTAAGATATATTCATTTAGCGTCATGGGGAAGTTTTCTTTGATCACTTTATATAGGTAGCTTTCGCTATAGTTTAAAGCTTCAGCAATAGTCGCAATCGTAAAATGCTCTGCATAATGCTTGTGGACAAAGGAAATAATTTGTTGAATGATTTGGTTTTGTGTATCAACCTGTTGGATAGAGGTGAGTAAAGTTTGATATTCTTCTAAAAAAGGAGTTTCTTGATAGGTGTTACCTTGTAATCGCAAAACAATGTTTTGAAGACATTCTGTCAATTCCTTGGTATCAATTGGCTTGGATAAGAAATCAACTGCTCCATATTGCATGGCTTTTTTGGCATTTTGAAAATCGTTATAACCTGATAAGATAACTTTTTCATAGGGAAGGGTACGAGTGGCTTCGAACATCATAAAAGCATCCATAATTGGCATTGTGATGTCTGTTAAGACAATATGAGGTTCTTTTTCTTGGATGAGTCTCATTCCCTCTTGACCGTGACTGGCAGTTCCTACGACTTGGATACCTAGGGCAGAGTAGTCTACGGCAATCTCTAGCCATTTTCGGATGAGGTGTTCGTCTTCTACGATAATGAGCTTAAACATGAGTTAGTCCTTTCGTTATAAATTTGACCCAAGTTTCTCCTTGGCGATTGACTCCTAGATCTAGCTGGACATCAGAAAAGAAATTGCTCAATCGTTTGTAGCTGTTCACGATGCCATGCTGGGTATGAGGGCTTTCTAAAGAGTCTAAAATAGCGAGTCGCTCTTGTTTGGTGAGTCCTCCAGCATTATCCTTGACTAAAAAAGTCAGAGAATCTGCTTCCAAGGTAATTTGGATATCAATATGAAGATCAATACGGTATTGCATCCCATATTTTATAGCATTTTCTACTAGAGGAAGCAAGAAAAGTTTAGGAATAGGTTGATTATCAACAGTTTCTGGGCAGACAATATCATAAGAAAAGTGCTCAAAACGAATCTTATGAATCATCAGGTAATCCTCTATAATCTTTAAATCCTGACAAATGGTTGTTTCTTTTTCTAAATCGGTGATACTGTAGCGAAGAATGCGCGTGAGATTTTGAATCAGGTCTTGTGTGAGGGCGGCATCCATTAAAGAAGTAATTTTAATTGTCTCAAGTGTATTGTAGAGAAAATGAGGATTGAACTGAGCTTCCAGCATTTTTCTTTCAAAAATCCACTTTTCTTTTTCTATAGTTAGCATTTTTTGATGAAGTTGATCTAATTCATACAACATATTGTTGATTTTTTCTGCCATAAACTCAAACTCATCACCTGTTTGTAGAGAAAGCCTTTTTTCTGCTTGTTTAGGAATTTCTTGAAGTTGGTAAACCAAACTTTCAATAGGAACAGCATTGTGTGTAGCAATCTTATGAGCAATTCGTCTTGCTTGCCAGAAGTAGAGGAAGAATATACATAAGGTGAGAATGGAGGCTAGGCCGAGTAAGCTAGGAATAGGAAAAAAGGATTGAAAAGTATAGATTGAAAAAATAGCACCAACTTTTTCTTTTTGAACAATAAGCGGTTCATTCGCATACCAGTGGGTGCGAGAGTGTAGGAGTTTTTCATCCAATTTTTCAAGAGTGGAACGAGTAAACTGATTTGTATTGTTGGAAAACATATTTCCAAAGCTATCGGTAATGATGTATTTGGAATTGATCATTGGGAAACTTGAAATGAAATCATTCTCATTTACGAAAGCAATAGTATAGGCCTTAACTCGTTGGTTTTGAAGTAGTGGCTTTATAAAGAGTGTGTAATGTTGCTTATCTGAAGAGAGTGCAATTTTTTCTGTCACTTTATCTTGAGAAGGATTTTGAATGAGCAATTTTAGATAGTAGGGAGATAAAATACTTTCTTGATGATTTCGATTGGTACTAAATAGTAATTCACCTGTATCACTTAGGATAATGAGGTCAGAACTAAGCTTCAATCTAGCTTTTGTCTCGTAAAATAAGCTAAAGACTTCTCGCTCTGTGTGTTTGCCGTCCAAAAATTCAGGAATCATTTTATGGTTCATAGTAGTCAGGAGCTCATTATTTGCTTCTTTCATTTCTTGAACCTGTTTTACAATCTGTCTTGTATCTTTGGAGAGTTGCTGCTTTTGTAAAAAATAGGAAAAACCAAAAAGTAAAATGAGCAGTAAAAGGGAGGTCATAAAGGCTGCGATAGAGCTTCTATGGAGAATTTCTTTTTGGAGAGATTTTTTAAAGGAATGAGACATCTGCTACCTCCTTGGAAGGGTTTTCTGTTATAAGTATAGCAGTTTAAAAATTTTAGAGCAAGGTAAAATAGAAAAGTATAGAATAGAACGAGACCAAATTCTCTCAAAAATGGTATAATAGTAACATCACAAAATTGGAGAGAGACCATGAGTTTTTACAATCATAAAGAAATTGAGCCTAAGTGGCAGGGCTACTGGGCAGAACATCATACATTTAAGACTGGAACAGATGCATCAAAACCTAAGTTTTATGCTCTTGATATGTTCCCTTATCCATCTGGAGCGGGTCTGCACGTAGGACACCCAGAAGGTTATACTGCAACCGATATTCTCAGCCGCTACAAACGTGCGCAAGGCTACAATGTCCTTCACCCAATGGGTTGGGATGCTTTTGGTTTGCCTGCAGAGCAATATGCTATGGATACTGGTAATGACCCAGCAGAATTTACAGCTGAGAACATTGCTAATTTCAAACGCCAAATCAATGCGCTTGGATTTTCTTATGACTGGGATCGTGAAGTCAGTACAACCGATCCAAACTACTACAAGTGGACTCAATGGATTTTCACCAAGCTTTACGAAAAAGGCTTGGCCTATGAAGCGGAAGTGCCTGTAAACTGGGTTGAGGAACTAGGAACAGCCATTGCCAACGAAGAAGTCCTTCCTGATGGAACTTCTGAGCGTGGAGGCTATCCAGTTGTCCGTAAGCCGATGCGTCAATGGATGCTTAAAATCACTGCCTATGCAGAACGTTTGCTTAATGACTTGGATGAACTTGATTGGCCAGAGTCTATCAAGGACATGCAACGCAACTGGATCGGTAAATCAACTGGTGCCAATGTAACCTTCAAGGTTAGGGGAACTGATAAGGAATTTACTGTCTTTACCACTCGTCCTGATACCCTTTTCGGTGCGACTTTCACTGTTTTGGCTCCTGAGCATGAATTAGTAGATGCTATCACAAGTACAGAGCAAGCAGAAGCAGTAGCAGACTATAAACACCAAGCTAGCCTCAAGTCTGACTTGGCTCGTACAGACCTTGCCAAAGAAAAAACTGGTGTTTGGACTGGTGCTTATGCCATCAACCCTGTCAATGGTAAGGAAATTCCAATCTGGATTGCGGATTACGTTCTTGCTAGTTACGGAACAGGTGCCGTTATGGCTGTTCCTGCCCACGACCAACGTGACTGGGAATTTGCCAAACAATTTGACCTTCCAATCGTCGAAGTACTTGAAGGTGGAAACGTTAAAGAAGCTGCCTACACAGAGGATGGTCTTCATGTCAATTCAGACTTCCTAGATGGACTCAACAAAGAAGACGCTATTGCCAAGATTGTGGCTTGGTTGGAAGAAAAAGACTGTGGACAAGAGAAGGTTACCTACCGTCTCCGCGACTGGCTCTTTAGCCGTCAACGTTACTGGGGTGAGCCAATTCCAATCATTCATTGGGAAGATGGAACTTCAACAGCTGTCCCTGAAAGTGAATTGCCACTTGTCTTGCCTGTAACCAAGGACATCCGTCCTTCAGGTACTGGTGAAAGTCCACTAGCTAACTTGACAGATTGGCTTGAAGTGACTCGTGAGGATGGCGTCAAAGGTCGTCGTGAAACCAATACTATGCCACAGTGGGCAGGTTCAAGCTGGTACTACCTCCGCTATATTGACCCACACAATACTGAGAAATTGGCCGATGAGGATCTTCTCAAACAATGGTTGCCAGTAGATATCTACGTGGGTGGTGCAGAGCATGCCGTTCTTCATTTGCTTTACGCTCGTTTCTGGCACAAATTCCTCTATGACCTTGGTGTTGTTCCAACAAAAGAGCCATTCCAAAAACTCTTTAACCAAGGGATGATTTTGGGAACAAGCTACCGTGACCACCGTGGGGCTCTTGTGGCAACCGATAAGGTTGAAAAACGTGACGGTTCTTTCTTCCATGTGGAAACAGGAGAAGAGTTGGAGCAAGCACCAGCCAAGATGTCTAAATCCCTCAAGAACGTTGTTAACCCAGACGATGTGGTGGAACAATACGGTGCCGATACCCTTCGTGTCTATGAAATGTTCATGGGACCACTTGATGCTTCGATTGCTTGGTCAGAAGAAGGTCTGGAAGGAGGCCGTAAGTTCCTTGACCGTGTTTACCGTTTGATTACAAGCAAGGAAATCCTTGCGGAAAACAATGGCGCTCTTGATAAGGTCTACAATGAAACAGTCAAATCTGTTACTGAGCAAATCGAGTCTATGAAGTTCAACACAGCTATTGCCCAACTTATGGTCTTTGTCAATGCGGCTAACAAGGAAGACAAGCTCTATGTTGACTATGCCAAAGGATTTATCCAATTGATTGCCCCATTTGCACCTCACTTGGCAGAAGAACTTTGGCAAACAGTTGCAGCAACAGGTGAGTCAATCTCTTACGTAGCTTGGCCAACATGGGACGAAAGCAAACTAGTTGAAGACGAAGTCGAAATTGTTATCCAAATCAAAGGAAAAGTCCGTGCTAAAGTCATGGTTGCTAAAGACCTATCACGCGAAGAATTGCAAGAAATTGCTCTAGCGGATGAAAAAGTCAAAGCAGAAATTGACGGTAAGGACATCGTGAAAGTGATTAGTGTACCGAATAAATTGGTTAACATTGTTGTGAAATAAGATAGGAATCCTTCAGAGTAGAATCTGGAGGATTTTTTGAATGAAAATATAATTCTGTTTCCACCATCTCACCACTTAACCTCTCATTTCAACCACTTATCTCAAAAGTCGATTTTTCTTTCATACTTTTTGTTAAACTAGTGAGATAAAAGGAGGGAAGAAATATGATTTTACAAGCTAAACATTTGACCAAATGGTACGGCGATTATATGGCTGTTGACGATATTCAGTTAGAGTTTGAAAAAGGGAGTTTTAATGCTATTTTGGGTCCCAATGGTGCAGGGAAATCAACCACTATTTCCATGTTAATCGGTTTGAAAAAGCCGACACAAGGTCAGATTCGATATGCACCAAATACGAAAATCGGAGTTGTTTTTCAATCTAGTGTACTGGATGAGATGTTGACGGTTAGGGAAAATCTTACGATTCGTGCTCAACAGTATAAGGAGATTGTAGCAAGTCGTGTGGATGATTTGATCCATCAACTGGGTTTGACTGCTTTCCAGAAGCAACTATATGGGACTTTGTCAGGTGGGCAAAAACGTAGGGTTGATATAGCGCGTGCTCTTCTTTCACAGCCAGATATTCTTTTCTTAGATGAACCAACGACAGGTCTAGATATTCAGACTCGCAAAGCCATTTGGGATTTACTGTCTCGACTACAAAAGGATGAAGGGATGACTATTATTTTAACGACTCATTATCTGGATGAAGCGGATGAAGCGGATCAGATCTATATCGTTGATCATGGGGAAGTGATTGCGCAAGGTTCTGCGACTGCTATCAAAAGTCAGTATGCATCTAATATCCTAAAAATTCGTTTTAAGGAAATGAAGGATTTAGAAAAGTTGCTACAGACTGGAATGACAGTAAAGAGAGAAAATGAGTTGGAATATATTTTTTATCCAAGGACGTCACAGGAAGCTATTGAATATTTGGCAAAAGTTCGAGAAGAAATTGATTCTTTTGAGTTTCGTCCAGGTACCATGGATGATGCCTTTATTGCACTTACAGGAAGAGAGGTTCGCTAATGTTAGCTTTATTGAAACGGAATTTTATCTTATATTTTCGTAATCGTTCAGGAGTATTTTTCTCATTATTGGGGGCATTGATTTCCTTCCTCCTTTATATCATTTTTTTGCAGAAGAACTTGACGGATGCTTGGTCTCAACTCCCTGATAATACGAATCTTTTAAATAACTGGCTGATGGGTGGGACCTTAGCTGTGACTGGGATTACAACCAGTTTTACGGCTCTTACACAAATGGTGCAGGATCGTGAAAATCAAGTGGATCAAGATCTTTTCTTGACAGATTTAGGTAGCTGGGGTTTACAGGTGTCCTATCTAATCAGTAGTATTGCGATCTCTTTTCTCATGCAGGTGTTTATGTTTGCTGTTATGGGGCTTTATTTTAAAGAAAGTCCAGTTATCAGTCATTTACCGGAAATTGCTTTGATTATGTTGTTAAGTAGTCTGCTTTCAAGTTTGATAAATATTCTCTTGATTTATCGTTTTCAATCTGTAGATAGTCTTGGCAAACTGGCAACTATAGTGGGAACTGCTTCTGGATTTTTAGTAGGAACTTATGTCCCCATTGGAGTTTTACCTGATTTTGCACAGATTATCATGAAGTGTACCCCTACAACTTATATTGCTTCTCTTTATCGACAAATTTTAATGAAAGAACCATTAGAGACCGCATTTACAGGAAATAGCAGATTGTTAAAGGAATTTCAAGAAAAAATGGGAATCCAAATCAACTGGCAAGAACTATTGACAAAGGAAGAGACATACTTTATAGTGGTTATTATCAGTCTCGTCGCTATTCTTATTTGGCTTTTATTTGTTAAAGTGTTTAGCAGGAGAAAATAAAAGTATATTGGAGAGAAAATGAAGATTCGTTTTGAAATGAAGGCAGAGTTTTCAGAAAAGGACCCACATATTGTAATTCAGGCAGCTCAATTAACTGACCAAGCAAGAGAAGTCATGGAGTATTTAGAACAATTTTCAAAAACCAATCAGGTGGTCATTCCTATTCGAACAGATGATTATCTGGTCATGGTGAAGATTGAGGATCTTATTCTAGCTGATATTGACAAGAATTTATTAACCATTTATACGGTAGATGGGATTTATAAAACTAAGGAAACATTGATAAACTTTCAGAATCGGATTAATCGGCGTAACTTTATACAGATATCACGCCATTCAATTATAAACATTGACCACTTAGAATCGTTATCAGATAGTTTTTCAGGGAACATGATGGCTAAAATGACTCGGGGTATCAAGTCTAGTGTGAGTAGGAAATACGTCAAGTCCTTAATGAATTATCTAGGTTTATAGGAGGAAATCATGAAACGATTAATTGATTATTTTGTATCGGGAATGCGTACGGCTTCCTTCTTTTATTTGAGTATGATGGTGTTGACTCAGTTTTATCCAGGTATTACCTATCCTGAACCAATGATAAAAAATATTCTAGCTCTGTTTTTAATGGGTGGAATTATGGGGGTATTGACTTTAATACTTGAAAAGCTAGAGTTTCTTGCTTTTAGTATACGTGTAGGAGTTCATTTATTAGTGACAGCTACTATTTTAGTATTGACCTCTCTATTTTTTGGTTGGGGTTCAGCCTTGTGGAGTCCCTTGCTTTGGTTCTTTTTCTTGTTAATTTATGGATTGATATGGTTGTATCAAATCTGGCAAACTCACAAACTCACCCAACGAATTAATCAAGCCTTAGAGGATAAAAGACAGAAAACGGGTCACTAATATAGTGTTGAGGATGAAGCTTGAAGACAGTGCCAGTTTCCAAAGAGAACAATTTGTGATATAGTATTTTCAGCGTAAAACAAGGAGAAGAAAAATGCCAGTAAACGAATATGGTCAGATGATTGGTGAGTCAATGGAAGGTTATACACCCGGTGCACTGCCTTCTATTGATTTTTTAGAAGGGCGTTATGCTCGAATAGAGGCTCTCTCGGTAGAAAAGCATGCGGAGGATTTATTAGCTGTTTATGGCCCTGATACGCCTCGGGAGATGTGGACATACCTCTTTCAGGAACCAGTGACAGACAGAGAGGAACTGGTTACCCTCTTAAATCAGATGTTGGCTCGTAAGGACCGTTTTTACTATGCAATCATAGACAAGGCAACTGGTAAGACTTTGGGAACTTTTTCTCTCATGCGCATTGACCAGAATAACCGAGTAATAGAAGTGGGAGCTGTCACTTTTTCTCCAGAGCTCAGGGGGACACGGATAGGGACAGAAGCCCAGTATCTCTTGGCTTGCTATGTCTTTGAGGAGCTTAACTATCGTCGCTATGAGTGGAAATGCGATGCTCTTAACCTGCCATCAAGACGAGCAGCGGAGCGTTTGGGCTTTATTTATGAAGGAACCTTCCGTCAGGCAGTGGTTTATAAGGGGCGTACGAGGGATACGGATTGGTTGTCCATGATTGATAAGGACTGGCCTCAAGCCAAAGCTCGTTTAGAAATATGGTTGGCTCCTGAAAATTTTGATAAAAATGGACGGCAATACAAGAGCTTGAGAGAACTCTAAGAGGTGTTGAGATGATTACTATTAAAAAGCAAGAAATTGTCAAGCTAGAGGATGTTTTGCATCTCTATCAGGCTGTCGGTTGGACAAATTATACCCATCAACCTCAGATGCTGGAGCAGGCCTTATCTCATTCATTAGCGATTTATGTGGCACTTGATGGCGATGCTGTGGTGGGCTTGATTCGTTTGGTTGGAGATGGATTCTCATCAGTATTGGTTCAGGATTTAATCATTTTACCAATCTATCAGCGTCAAGGGATTGGTAGTGTCTTGATGAAAAAGGCTTTAGAGGATTACAAAGATGCCTATCAAGTCCAGCTGGTGACAGAAGAGATAGAAAAAAACGTAAAATTTTATCGTTCTATGGGTTTTGAAGTCTTATCCACCTATGATTGTATAGGAATGACTTGGGCGAATCGAGAAAAATAACAAAACTTGTTTTTTCTTAAGCAAAGTTTAAGGATGGTCTAGTATCATATAGTCATTAAATAAAGACCTCCTAACTTTATTTAATGAAATCCTAAAACTTTTTTTCATCATAATCTCCTAATGAAGTCACCTAATCAGGTGACTTTTTTGTGGGGTGAGGTGATGCTGATAGAAATTTTTAAAAAATGCTAGAATTTGAGAAAAGTTAAGCTAGTTTTAAGCTTTGTCTTGTATCATATAGTTATTAAATAAAGACCTCCTAACTTTATTTAATAAAATCCTAAACTTTTCTTTTTCATAATAATCTCCCTTAACTCCACCCAATCAGGTGGAGTTTTTTGGCTCTATTTCAGGCTTTTCGGGAGTTTTCTAAACATCATTTTCCGATAACTTTCGCTTAATCTTGAACGTCTTGTCGTACAGCGGTTAAAGAGTAAAGTTTTGACAAATTTTGTGAACTGTGGGATAATGGAGAGGAATTAAGGATTAGTTCTATATCATGGACTAGAAAAGACCCCAAGCTAACTTCCACATTAAGCTTGGGGTCTTTTTTGACACTATTTGTCCTTGTTTAGCCATTTATCGACTAATACTCTTCGAAAATCAAATTCAAACCACGTCAGCTTCACCTTGCCGTACTCAAGTACAGCCTGCGGCTAGCTTCCTAGTTTGCTCTTTGATTTTCATTGAGTATCAAATCTGTCTTTTCCCTCTTTTGTGATATAATAGAAACATGAACTTAAAAACTACTTTGGGCCTTCTTGCTGGGTGTTCTTCCCACTTCGTTTTAAGCCGTCTTGGACGTGGAAGTACGCTCCCAGGGAAAGTCGCCCTTCAATTTGATAAAGATATTTTACAAAACCTAGCTAAGAACTACGAGATTGTCGTGGTCACTGGAACAAATGGAAAAACCCTGACAACTGCCCTCACTGTCGGCATTTTAAAAGAGGTTTATGGTCAAGTTCTAACCAACCCAAGCGGTGCCAACATGATTACAGGAATTGCAACAACCTTCCTAACAGCCAAATCTTCAAAAACTGGGAAAAATATTGCCGTCCTAGAAATCGACGAGGCCAGTCTATCTCGTATCTGTGACTACATCCAGCCAAGCCTTTTTGTTATCACGAATATCTTCCGTGACCAGATGGACCGCTATGGCGAGATTTACACGACTTATAAGATGATTTTGGATGCCATTCGTAAAGTGCCTACTGCCACTGTTCTCCTTAATGGAGACAGTCCACTTTTCTACAAGCCAGCTATTCCAAATCCTGTACAGTATTTTGGTTTTGACTTGGAGAAAGGCCCAGCCCAGCTGGCTCACTATAATACCGAAGGAATCCTCTGCCCTGACTGCCAAGGCATCCTCAAATATGAGCACAATACTTATGCAAACTTAGGTGCCTATATCTGTGAAGGTTGTGGATGTAAACGTCCTGATTTAGACTATCGCTTGACAGAATTGGTTGAGTTGACCAACAATCGCTCTCGCTTTGTCATTGACGGACAAGAATATGGTATCCAAATCGGTGGTCTCTACAATATCTACAACGCCCTAGCTGCGGTTGCCATCGCCCGTTTCCTTGGTGCAGATTCCCAACTAATCAAGCAAGGATTTGATAAGAGCCGTGCTGTCTTTGGACGCCAAGAAACCTTCCATATCGGTGACAAGGAATGTACCCTTGTCTTGATTAAAAATCCAGTCGGTGCAACTCAAGCTATCGAGATGATTAAACTAGCACCTTATCCATTTAGCCTATCTGTCCTCCTCAATGCCAACTATGCAGATGGAATTGACACTAGCTGGATCTGGGATGCAGACTTTGAGCAAATCACTGACATGGACATTCCTGAAATCAACGCTGGCGGTGTTCGCCATTCTGAAATTGCTCGTCGTCTCCGAGTGACAGGCTATCCAGCTGATAAAATCACTGAAACAAGTAGTCTGGAACAAGTTCTTAAGACAATTGAGAACCAAGACTGCAAGCATGCCTATATCCTGGCTACTTATACTGCTATGCTGGAATTTCGTGAACTGCTGGCTAGTCGTCAGATTGTTAGAAAGGAGATGAACTAATGGTTTATACTTCACTTTCCTCAAAAGATGGCAATTACCCCTATCAGCTCAACATTGCCCACCTCTACGGAAATCTCATGAATACCTACGGGGACAATGGAAACATCCTCATGCTCAAGTATGTTGCTGAAAAACTGGGAGCCCATGTGACCGTTGACATCGTTTCTCTCCATGATGATTTTGATGAAAATCACTACAACATCGCCTTTTTCGGAGGCGGTCAAGACTTTGAACAAAGTATCATTGCAGACGACCTACCTGCTAAAAAAGAGAGCATTGACAACTACATCAAAAACGACGGTGTGGTTCTCGCTATCTGCGGTGGTTTTCAACTATTGGGTCAATATTATGTTGAAGCTTCAGGCAAACGCATCGAAGGACTAGGGGTCATGGGCCACTACACTCTCAACCAGACCAATAACCGTTTTATCGGGGACATCAAGATTCACAATGAAGATTTCAATGAAACCTACTATGGATTTGAAAATCACCAGGGACGTACCTTCCTCTCTGATGACCAAAAACCACTGGGACAGGTTGTCTATGGAAATGGAAACAACGAAGAAAAGGTCGGCGAAGGGGTTCATTATAAGAATGTCTTTGGTTCCTACTTCCACGGGCCTATCCTCTCTCGTAATGCCAATCTGGCTTATCGCCTAGTCACTACAGCCCTCAAGAAGAAATATGGTCAGGACATCCAACTCCCTGCCTATGAAGATATTCTCAGCCAAGAAATCGCTGAAGAATACAGTGATGTCAAAAGCAAGGCTGACTTTTCTTAAACAAAGTGAAACTATATCAAAGAACTCCGTTATCTTGTCGGAGTTTTTTTGTCTTTTCTTTTACCCTTCTCCCTTGCATTTTCTCTCTTTTTTTGCCAAAATAGAGGGGTAGAAAGAAGGTAGCATATGTCTAAATTACAACAAATCCTAACATATCTTGAATCAGAAAAACTAGACGTCGCTGTCGTATCTGACCCCGTCACAATCAATTACCTCACTGGTTTTTACAGTGATCCCCATGAACGCCAAATGTTCCTCTTTGTCCTAGCGGATCAGGAACCTCTCCTCTTTGTCCCAGCTCTTGAAGTAGAACGTGCAAGTAGCACCGTTTCCTTCCCAGTAGTGGGCTATGTCGATTCTGAAAATCCATGGCAAAAAATCAAACATGCTCTTCCACAACTTGACTTCAAACGTGTCGCTGTTGAGTTTGACAATCTCATCTTGACCAAATACCATGGTTTGAAAACAGTTTTTGAAACTGCTGAGTTTGAAAACCTCACTCCTCGTATCCAACGCATGCGCCTCATCAAATCAGCTGACGAAGTACAAAAAATGATGGTTGCAGGTCTTTATGCTGACAAGGCTGTTCATGTTGGTTTTGACAATATTTCTCTTGACAAGACTGAGACAGATATCATCGCACAAATTGACTTTGCCATGAAACGTGAAGGTTACGAAATGAGCTTTGATACCATGGTCTTGACTGGTGATAATGCTGCGAATCCACACGGCATTCCAGCAGCTAATAAGGTTGAAAATGATGCTCTTCTCCTCTTTGACCTTGGTGTTCTGGTCAATGGCTATGCGTCAGATATGACTCGTACAGTCGCTGTCGGCAAACCAGACCAATTCAAGAAAGATATTTACAACTTGACTCTTGAAGCCCAACAAGCTGCTCTTGACTTTATCAAGCCAGGTGTGACTGCTCATGAAGTGGACCGCGCTGCCCGTGAGGTCATCGAAAAAGCTGGTTATGGTGAGTACTTCAACCACCGTCTCGGGCATGGTATCGGTATGGATGTCCATGAATTCCCATCTATCATGGAAGGAAACGACATGGTCATCGAAGAAGGCATGTGCTTCTCTGTTGAACCAGGTATCTATATCCCTGGTAAAGTCGGTGTTCGTATTGAAGACTGCGGTGTTGTTACCAAGGATGGCTTTGACCTCTTTACAAGTACCAGCAAAGACTTGCTTTATTTTGATTAAGATAGCAACAAACCCTAGTTAGACAAGAAGAATCACTTCTGTTTTATGACGTCCATTCTGAATGAAATTCTTCATTGTTCCCCTATGATTGGTTACAAGTCTCTCAATATTTTTAAGCCCCCATCCCTCTGTCTGACGTTCCTTTCGTATTACCAATTCATTCTCATCAAATGAATTCTCGATAGCAATAAAGAGTTTCTTCTGAAAATATCGTATTCCTAAGATCAAGACCCTATCTTCTTTATTACTCAAGCGCATACAGGCTTCAAGACTATTGTCCAACAAATTACCAAGTAAAACCGCTAAAATATCTGGATTGATTTCCAATCGTTGAGGTACAAAACAATCAATTTCCAATTGTATGTCCTCTACCTTATCCTGTAATTTTTGATTGAGTAAAAAGTTAATTGTTGTATTCTTGGAGTAACAGACAGTTTGGTTCTCTATACTATTTGTCATGCTTTGGAGATAAGACTTCGCTTGTTCAGGATCTTCTTTTAAAAGTGCAAGGAGGATTAAATGTTGATTTTTCAAATCGTGTTGAATCCTTTGAATCCTCCTATAATCTTTTTTAGATTGTTTCATTTCTCTCAGTTGAAAGGTCATCTGTTCCGTCTCTAGTATGCTTTGATAATACCTCTGTTGTTGCTGAGAAAGATATAGGGTGAAATAGAGAGAAGAGAACGTTAACACAATGAGGGCTAATACAGAAACAAAAGAAAGATAATCCTTCTCAAACACTTGCCCTTGAATCGCTGATACTGTAAAAGCAAAACAAATGGACAAAAATGGTACAATAAACTGGTATAACCAAGTCCCTTTAGAAACAGTATAAACTAACTTTTGATGTGCACGAAAAAGTTGTCGAAGAACCAGGGTCACTAGCAATGATAAAAGAAAAGCTACAGCGAGATAAAAAAGCATGGCTATTAGATTTTCTGAAATGACTGATAAAGGGGAAAATAGTTGCACTGCTTGATTGAGTATAGTACCAGCTAGTAAAGTTAGACTCATCTGACAAAAAATCCAAAACGAAGATTCTTGAACAGCATATCCAAAATAAAGACCTAAAAAATAATACTCTGCGATACTGAGAATAAGATTCCCTACTAAGAAAAGATTAGCTCCTGAAAATAATATCGTCAACAAGGCATGGAAAAATAAAAGGAGAGAAGTAAAGATACAAATTCTCCTAGACTTTTCTTTTTGGGACAGAGGTCTATAAAAGAAAATAATTCCCAAAAATAAATCAAACAGAATACTCACAATCCGCAAACTGACTAACATTAAAAATTCCTCTCACTCAGATAATAATAATACTTTTCTCTAAAAGACGTTTGAAATTTTCGGCTAATTGGAAGGTGATTTTCATCCATTCCATTTAAAATTGTGACTATTTGCGAATCAAACTCTGTCACATATCTAGGATTGATAATATAGGAAGAATGAATTTGAATAAAGTAATCAGGTAATTTCTCTAAAATATCTTTCGTTTTAAGCAAAGCTTTGTAAGTCTGATCTTTAGTGTAAATAAAGACAGCACGCTTATCCTTTTCAAAAAATACAATGTCATCTAAAGGCAGTGAATAATGCTGCTTTCCAAAAGTAAACGTAAATACAGCTTGCCCTAAATTCAAAAAACGTACCACTCTATCCAGAGTTTTATATAATTTTTTAGAAGTCACTGGTTTAAGTAAATAATCAAAAGTCTGCACTTCAAAAACCTGCTCCATATAATCTCGATAACTGGTAACAAAGATAATCGGGATAAAAGGGTTTACCTTACGGATTTTTTGTGCCATATCAATTCCTGTTATCTGTGGCATCTCGATATCCAAAAAAACACAACTGTACTTCTCTGTCAATTGTTCTAATAGTTTTTGGGGATTCGTATAAACACTCGTTTCTATTTTGATGTCCTTATAAGATAAGAGTAAGTTTTCTAGCTGACTACCATCCCTATTAGAATCATCACAAATCGCAACTTTTAACATCAAATTCCTCACTACAAGCATGATTTTGCCAATTATAACGTCAAATACGTCAATTATGACATGCTGATAAAAAAATCGTTAATTTATTATACAATATTCTTATCAAATATGAAAGGAGTTACAAAAATGAAAAATATTCAAGTGCGTAAAGTTATTGCTAAAACTGATATTAGCTGGGGTGTTTTCTAAATTTTGGGCACCTCTAAAAACTACCGGTTTTCTATGTTTAGTAACCAGAAAAGGTTGAAAAATTAGCATTTTAAAATTGAGTTTTTAGAGGAGTTCTTTTCTATTTATTCCTACTGTTGGAATTGAGTAGATAGGTTCACCATTTTCTTTCTACTTATTTCCATTTGTAATAGGAACTAGGAGTTGCAAGACGAGGATATATGATTTATAATCACCTCGTCTTCCTTTTTTAATAAAATAGTGAGGTTAAAATGAAATTCTATCATCCAAGAATAAAAGAAATATATCCTGTTTATAAACTTCATAAAAATTTATTTAGGATTGGGCTACAAATTGGTATAACCACAGAAATTAAGGATGATAATAATAAAATGTGGAATTTAGTCAATATTTTGGACGGACGTCCTTTTCAAGATATTCTCAATATCATGCTAACAAAATATGATGATTTAACTGAAGAAGACATCACAGGCGCTCTTGAACTCTTAGATAATGAGGGGGTTCTCGAAGAAGCGGGCGAAATTCAGGATATTAAAGAACGTTATCATTCAAATATATATTATTTCAGTCGCTATTTAAATAGCTTCCAAGATAGTATTGCAACACAGAAAAAAATTCATCAGTCTACTATCCTTTTACTAGGTCTTGGTGGTGGGGGTTCTAACATACTGACATTACTAGCAGGCTTGGGACCTAAAAAGATAAAAATAGTGGATTTTGACATTGTTGAGCAAAGTAATCTAGGAAGACAATTTCTATACAAGGAAGATGATATTGGCTTATCTAAAGTTCAAATTGCCCATAGAGAAGTTACAAAAATGAATTCCGATATTGAAGTAGAAACCCATAATATACGTATCACCTCTGTAAGTGACTTGATTCCTTTACTTGATGATGTTGATATTACGATATGTGTGATTGATGAACCCCAATATGATATTCAACGTATCGTAAATAAAGCAATCGTTACAAAAAATATTCCCTGTATATTTGGCGCCAGTCAAGTTAGTCGTGGTCGTGTCTATTCAGTTATCCCTTACCAAACAGGCTGTTTTGATTGTTTAAATATTTATTATACAAAAATTGACACTCTATTCCTTGAACAATTCCACGGTGTTCGTACGATTACAAAAACAATCCCTACAATAGCCTATGGTCCAGCAATATTTCAACTGACTTCTGCCATTGTTGATGAAACTATCCGATTATTAACTCAATATACGGAACCAATTAGCCTTAACCATCAATACGAAATCAATTATGAAAACGGAGCCTCATTCACACACGATTCTTGGGGACGCTATCTTGATGAATGTCCAACATGCGGCACAGGTAAAGAAGACGATTGGGAAATTTTTTCTAAGTACGGAGAATTAAAGTTATGACAACTGCAAAACTCGTAATTGATAATTTGACTAAATCTTTTGATGGTCAGCACTTAGCCAATAATCATATTTCCTTAGAAATATCACCAGCAAAAATCACGGCTTTTTTGGGACACAATGGAGCTGGAAAATCTACTCTATTGAATCAAATGATTGGTTTTACTAAACCTGACCAAGGAGATATTTTGTATGGTGATATTTCTTTTATATACAATCGTAAACAAGCACGCACCTTAATTAGTTATATGTCTCAACAATATGCCCCACTCGACAAATTAACCGTAGAACAAAATTTAGAAATACTTGGAAAAATGCGAGGATTGAGTTCCCAAGAACTAGAAAAAACAATCAGCCAGCTTCTCACTGATTTAGAAATTGAAGACTATCGTTACAAAAAAGGTAAGGATCTTTCGGGCGGTCTCAAAAGACTAACTTCCTTCGCTATGACACTAATCGGTAGCTCAGACATCATTCTTCTTGACGAACCAACAAATGATGTTGACCCCATTCGTCGTGAAAAGCAATGGCAATTATTGCAAAAGTTAGCTAGCAAGGGGCATACCATTATTATCGTTACTCATAATCTTCTGGAGGTTGAAAAATATGCAGATAATTACGCCCTCTTTAATAATGGTAGATTGCTCAAATCAGGAAAGGTTAAGCAAATCATCCATGACAAACTGTATCAGATAAGCTTTGATTTTAAGACTAAAAGTATATTAGACAAAATAGAAGATTATACAATTATCAATGGTGTTAGTTGTCAATTAGAGATTGAGGAAAGAAGTCTAGCTCCATTGATAGCACAACTGACAGAAGAACTTGGTCAAAAAACAATTTCCAATCTCTCTCTTCATCAAAAAACATTGACTATTTCTGACCTTTATAGAGAGGAGCTAACCAACTAATATGACTCAATTTTTTTACTTACTTCATTGGAACTACTTGCGCCAAAAAGAGCTTTTCATCCTTTTTACACTAGCACAGCTCCTCTTATCCATTTCTCTTCTTTTTGGCTACCCTCTAGTTATTGGCGATATCGATTCGACTACTGCCTACTATCTTTCGTCTGGTTCTGTTTTAATTGGAATTATCTCCATGGGTTGTACAATTTCCTCCCCTGTTATAGCAAATGATAAGTTGGAAGGGCATTTTGATTATATTCGTGCCTTACCCATCCCTAGGATATTCATTTCTCTCGCTGACTTGTGGATGTGGTTAATTGCCATTTTGCCGGGAGTTTTTATTTCTATTCTACTTGGGTATGTCCGTTTTTCTGTTCGTCTCCATCCATCTTTTCTTGGTGTTTTTATTGTGCTTCTGATTTGTCTTACTATGATTAGTCTGGGATTTGCTATAGCCTACACCTTTTCTCCAAATACAGTAACCCTTATGTCGCAGCTAATTCTTATGATTGGACTCATGTTCTCACCACTCATGTATCCTGCAGATCGACTACCTGAGTGGGTAAACCATCTTTACCGTGCCCTCCCTTTCGTCCCTTCCTCAAATCTTCTGCGAGCCAGCCTTTACGACTACGGAAATGTTTCTCTATTGGACATGAGTATTCTCATTCTTTGGATTATGTCAACACAGTTAATTATTTTAAGAACTCTTCATAAAGAAAAATGATTGCTCCTAAAGCTTTTCTTATAGACTAAGCCAATAAAAAGAACCTTCATGACTATTCGAAAAGCTAAACAAGAAGATATTCCTAAATTACTCGATTTATTACAACAAATCCTTACGCTTCACCACCAAGCTCGACCAGATATTTTTAAGCAAACTGGGACTAAATATAGTTCCTCTGAGTTGCAAAATATTCTCTCTCAAGAACATACCCCTATTTTTGTTTTTGAAGATGAGAAGGGACAAGTTCTCGGACACCTATTTTGTACCATAAAAGATAAAACAGATAATCCTGTTCTCCAAGAAATCAAAACCCTTTTTATCAAAGATTTATGTGTAGATCAAAATGCTCGTGGTCAAAAAATTGGTGATCAACTCTATCAATTCGCTCTCAATTATGCTAAAGAAATTGGCTGCCATAATCTAACCCTAAGTGTCTGGAATGATAACGAGGGTGCTCTCCGCTTTTATCAAAGACAAGGGATGAAACCCCAAGAAACAACAATGGAAATGATAATTGATTAAGAAGTAATCTATAAAAAGATGTTAGAAAAAGTTCAATTTCACTAGAAAATGAGGAAAATCTTCCCACAATAAAACGCATAGTATCAAGCTTTTCAAACCTGATACTATGCGTTTTTCTTATTTGAAAGACTTTTGACTCAGCCTCTTTACTTAATCTTCTTGATACTTTGACTAAGAATAAATCCTACAATCATCCCTACCATATTTTGCATGAAATTTGGTAAAATTTCTGGTAGGGCTGCTGCCCAGCCATTCATCAATGTAGAACCCAAGGCGTAACCCCCTACCATGGCAATCGTTGCTAAGATAAGGCCTAACCACTGAGTTTTTCCTTTAAATCCTGCGAAAAATCCCTGCAAGCCATGGTTGACCAAGCTAAAGAACATCCACTGAGGATAGCCTGATAAGAGGTCAATCAAGAAACCTGCTAGTCCTCCGACTACAGCTCCTTCACGACTACCAAAGTAAAAGGCCGCAAAGAAAACACCCGCATCTAAAAGAGTTAGAATACCTGTCGGTGTTGGAATTTTTAAGAAATAGCCTAGAACCACAGAAAGGGCGGTTAAGAGGGATACAAGGGCGATTTTAGTTGTTTTGGTTTGCTTCATATTGTCTTACTCCATACTGATCTGCCTGTGCAATGGCACGGTAAACGAAAGCCTTTGAGCTTTCTACTGCTGGTAAAAGTTCATCACCTTTGACTAGATGACTGGCAATGCTGGAAGCAAAGGTACAACCTGCACCAGCATTTTGCCCTTGAATGACAGGATTTTCTAGAACTGTAAAGTTTTGTCCATCATAAAAGACATCCACAGCCTTGTCCTGACTAAGGCGATTGCCTCCCTTAATAATGACTGCTGGCGCTCCTAAATCATGCAATTTCTGCGCTGCAGTTTTCATGTCTTCCAAGGTTTTGATTTCTTGACCAGCTAATAATTCTGCTTCTGGGAGGTTAGGCGTAATCACACTGACATAAGGGAAAAAGCGAATCAACTCTTGGCAAAGTTCACTAACTGCTACGTCGTGCGTTTCCTTGCAGACCAAGACAGGGTCCAATACCACAGGCACTCCTGGGCGTTTCTTGATAAAGTCCAATGCCTTCTCAGCCACACTGACAGTAGGGAGAAGACCAATCTTAATTCCCCCAAACTCCACATCACGCAAGCTATCCAATTCATGTTGAAAAATGGTATCGTCAGTTGGAAAGACTTCAAATCCTTTTTCTGTCAAGGCTGTCAAACAAGTCACTGCTACAAAGCCATGCAAGCCGTTCAAAGTATAGGTAGCCAAATCAGCTGACAGGCCACCACCACTAAAAATATCATTTCCAGAAAGTGCTAAAATACGATTATTCTTCATAACGAATCTCCTTTAAATATAAACCATTTGGTGCTGCAGTGGGACCTGCAAGCTGCCTGTCCTTTTTCTCCAAGATCAGGTCAATCTGCTCTACTGGCATGCGGTTGTTTCCAATTTTGAGCAGTGTCCCCACCATATTGCGAATCTGTTTATACAAGAAACCATTTCCTGAAAAGGTAAAAGTCAAAAACTGGCCTGTCTCATCAACCCTAAGACTGGCTTCTGTAATAGTGCGAACCTTATCCTCTACACTAGTCCCAGAGGCTGTAAAGCCAGTGAAATCATGGGTTCCTTCTAGCTTTTTGACGGCCTCCTGCATCCTCTCCACATCAAGTGGGTAAGGGAAGTGGGTGGCATAGTGACGGCGCATGGGATTTTTGGGACGTCCTCTATCCACGATAAACTCATAGGTCTTGCTATTCTTAGCATAACGGCAATGAAAATCATCCGCTACCAGATCAATCGAAATCACATCAATATCTTCAGGGGACTGGGTGTCCAAGGCAAAGCGAAGTTTTTCCTCATCCATTTGATAGGGCAAGTCAAAATGAAGCACCTGTCCCAGAGCATGAACCCCACTATCTGTCCTACCAGCACCGTGAACAGTAATAGCTTGCCCTTTATTTAACCTGGTCAAGGTTTTTTCAATTTCTTCCTGAACGCTACGCGCATGAGGCTGGCGCTGAAAGCCAGCAAAGGCATAACCATCATAGGAAATAGTTGCTTTATATCTCGTCATAACCTCTATTTTATCAAGAAATTAGTCTGTAAACAAGGACCTAAAACAAATATTGTATGGGTATAAAAATCTCATACTCTTCGAAAATCTCTTCAAACCACGTCAGTTTCCATCTGCAACCTCAACACACTATTTTGAGCAACCTGCGGCTAGCTTTCTATAGTAGATTGAAATAAGATATGAATAATTCTATTAGGAAAGTCAAATTAATTTCTAGAAATATTTTAGCAGCTACAGCGTACTATTCCAAACTCAATCAACTATGCTCTTTGATTTTCATTGAGTATCAAAAGAAAAACTTAGGAATCAATCCTAAGCTCTCTTCTGAAGTAGGTACATGACAAAGATAGAGATTACAATCAACCAACCTCCTAAGATACTAAAGACCAACATCCCATTGTGAGTTAGTAAGCCAATTGCACCTAGAACGAATGGGGTCGTAAAGGCTCCGAAACTACAGCCTAATACAGCAAATGAAGTTGCTTGATTGAGGAGTTTAGCTGGAATTCGTTCAGAGACAAGTTGAAAGACCGTCGTCAAGACTACACTATAGGCAAATCCAGCCAGAACACTTCCTGCTACTACCACCCACAAGGATGGAGACAAGGCAATCACGATTTGCCCCAAGCCAAATGTAATACCAGACCAGAGGAGCAGTTTCTCTTTAAAGATAGAAATCAAGAAAGAAAAACTCACTCCAGCCACAATCCCGATTAACTGCATGAGACTAAGAACAAAACTAGATAACTGGGCATCCCCCAATCCTCTTTCCACCATCAAACTTGGAATACGGATGGTAATAGCTGTATTGGTACAAACTACAGCTGCCGCTTCGATAGCTAGGGTAAAAATCAAGCCTTTCATTTCTCGAGTTAAACGACTTGCTTCCTTCGCTCTTTTCTTGACTTCTTTCTTTGATTTTCCATAAGGGACAAAGAGCAGATAAAGGGGCAGCACCAAAAATCCAGCACTATAGGCTAGAAAGATAGCTGTCCAACCAAAGGCCAACAACTGACCGACGGCCAAGGTAATGAGAGAAGCTCCAACGACCTCTGCAGAAGCGCGTAGCCCTAACATCTGAATTCGCCTTTTTCCTTGATAGCGTTCACTGATAATAGAAATGGCCTTGGCATTGATCATCCCAACACCTAAACCAAAAAGAAGCCGTGTTCCAAAGACAAAGGAATAGGCTTGGTACCAGAAGGGAGCTGTACCGCTCAATGATAAAATCAGCAAGCCCAAACTAATCTGTAAGCGCTCAGGAAATATTTTTTCTAAGAAACCATTTAGCAGTAACATCATCATGATTCCAAAGGAAGGCAAGCTCACCAAGAGCTCAATTTGTTCCTTAGAATAACCCTGATAATAGTCAAACATGGCTGGTAGGGCACTCGAAATGGAAAAGGAGGTAATCAAAACGAGGGAGAGAGCCAAAATGCTGGCCCGTTCTAAAAATTGTTTCATGAAATCTCTTTCTATATTTCTCTTAATCTTCTACTTTTTTGATAGTTATCAAAAAAGCAAGAAAAGAAGAAGCCTCATTGGTACACAGACTCCTTCTCAAACTCGAAAATGAATCCCTTGTGTCTTATACTCAATGAAAAT